>NZ_CAUVXI010000075.1:0-8097 GCF_963555845.1 Protofrankia sp. Cas8
ACACCGTGACGGTCAGCGGGGTGCGTGACATCGCCGGCAACGTGCTTGCCGCTCCGGTGACGTGGACCTTCACCACCGTTGTGCAGCCGTCGGTTGACGGTCTGTGCCCGTGCGGGATCTGGTCCGACGCGGCCACTCCGGCGAACATCACCGAAGCCGACACCGGTGCGGTCGAGCTCGGAGTCAAGTTCCGCTCCGACGAGGACGGAAAGATCACCGGTATCCGCTTCTACAAGGGGCCGGCGAACATCGGCACCCACACCGGCACGCTGTGGTCGTCCACGGGTACCCAGTTGGCCACCGGCACGTTCACCGGGGAAAGCAGCACCGGTTGGGAGACGCTGACCTTCGCCACCCCCGTGAGCATTGTCAAGAACACCACCTATATCGCCTCGTACCACACCACCACCGGTCGGTACTCCACGACGGCCAACCAGTTTGCCTCGGGCGGGGTCGACAATCCTCCGCTGCATGCCCTCGCCAACGGTGCGGACGGGGCGAACGGTGTCTACATCTATGGCACGCACGCCTTCCCGTCGCAGCCGTCAACCACGAACTACTGGGTTGACGTGGTCCTGGCGCTACCACCGGACGTGACACCGCCGACGATTGCCAGCGCGAGTCCGGGTACGGGCGCGAACAGCGTCCCGGCTACCTCCTCGGTGAAGGCGACCTTCAGCGAGCGCGTCACGTCGTCGAGCATCGTGATGACACTGACCGACGCTCAGAACAACAGCGTCGTCGCATCGACGGTGACCTACGACGTGTCGAGCAAGACGGTGACGCTCGCCCCGACCGCCGCGCTGGCGTCCGGTCACAGCTACACCGTGTCCATGTCGGGGGCGAGCGACCCGACCGGCAATACGATGGCGCCGGTATCGTGGTCCTTCACAACCTCGGGCCTGTGTCCGTGCTCGATTTTTGAAACAACGTCCATCCCGGCCACCGTGGATTCCGGCGATACCCAGGGAGCCGAGCTCGGCGTACACTTCACTGCTGATGTCAACGGCTGGGTGACCGGGTTGCGCTTCTACAAGAGCGCGGCCAACACCGGCACCCATGTCGGTACGCTGTGGACGAATAACGGCACGGCGCTCGCGACCGCAACGTTCACGAACGAGAGCGCGTCCGGATGGCAGCAGGTGAGTCTTTCCTCGGCGGTCGCGGTTACCGCCGGCACCACCTATGTTGCGTCCTACCATGCTCCGAACGGTCATTATTCGGCGACTGGCGGCATACTGAACACCGCTGTCAACAATGCGCCGCTGCATGCGCCGGACAGTGCAACCGCAGGTGGCAACGGCCTGTATCTGTACGGCGCCGGTGGATTCCCCGACCACAGCTTCAACGGTGCCCATTACTGGGTGGACGTGGTGTTCAGCACGACCGCACCACCGGACGTTACACCACCAGCGGTAGCGGTGCGGTCACCTTTGGGTGGCGCGTCGTCTGTGCCGGTGGACGTGACGCCGCAGGCGACCTTCACCGAAGCGGTCACCCCTTCGACGGTCACGATGATCGTGTCCAGCGGGGCCGGGTCGGTCTCCGGATCGGCTGCCTATGACGCCGCGACTCTGACGGAAACCTTCACCCCCGCCGCCGCGCTGGCGCCGGGCACTCAGTACACTGTCACCGTCAGTGGGGCCAAGGATGCTGCTGGCAACACGATGTCGTCCACCAACTGGACGTTCATCACAGCCAGCGCATCCAGTCCGACCGGACCGTTCTCGCTTTGGAGTGACTCGACAGTGCCGGGATCCGTCGACGCGGGCGACGCCAACGCGGCGGAGCTGGGTGTGCAGTTCATACCCTCGGTGAACGGTCAGATACTTGGAGTCCGCTTCTACAAGTCGGTGGCGAACACCGGTACGCACACGGGAACGCTGTGGAGTAGCTCCGGTACGGCACTCGCCACCGCCACGTTTACCGGTGAGTCAACTACCGGATGGCAGGAGGTTCACTTCTCGACACCGGTAGCTGTCACAGCGGGTAACACGTATGTGGTCTCTTACCACACCAACGTCGGTCACTACGCTGCCACCGGCGGGTACTTCCTGTCGTCCGGGCTGACGAGCGGACCGCTCACCGCACCGTCCAGCGGTTCGTCCGGTGGAAACGGTGTGTATACCTACTCGGCTGCCTCGGCGTTTCCCACGGGTACGTATAATGCCGCCAACTACTGGGTCGACGTGGTGTTTGATCCGACCTCGTAACCCCGCGGTCGCGGGGTGATTCGCTGCGGAGTTTGCCGGGTGCGCTCGCCGTGCCCGGCAAACCCGTACTGTCATTTTGGGGGGAAAGCGTTGTCCTTGATCGGCGCCGCCGTCGTCGGTGCGGGGTACTGGGGTCCCAACCTCGTCCGAAACATCCAGGGGAGCTCGGAGTTTCGGCTCAGATGGCTGTGCGACATCGACATCGACCGCGCCCGTGCGGTTGTCGGTTCGTACGGCGATGTCCGGGCCACCGACCGTCTCGATGACATTCTTGATGATCCAGAAGTGCAGGCGGTGGCCATCGCCACGCCGGCCGCCACCCACGTGGACGTTGCCCTGCGGGCCTTGGACGCGGGCAAGCACGTGCTCGTCGAAAAGCCGCTCGCCTCATCGGTGGCGGAGGGCCGCAAGCTGGTCGACACGGCAGAGTCCCGTGGCCTCGTTCTCATGTGCGACCACACCTACTGCTACACGCCGGCGGTCATGAAGATCCGCGAACTCGTCCGGTCCGGCACTCTCGGCGAGATCCAGTATGTCGACTCGGTGCGCGTCAACCTCGGTCTTGTTCAGCGCGACGTCGACGTGATCTGGGATCTTGCCCCGCACGATTTGTCGATCTTTGATTTCATCCTGCCGGACGGGGTGACGCCCGAGGCTGTGACGGCTACCGGCGCCGACCCGATCGGCGCGGGCAGGGCCTGTGTCGGCTACCTGTCGATGGCGCTGTCCAACGGTGCGATCGCCCACACCCATGTGAACTGGCTTTCGCCGATCAAGGTTCGGACGGTGATCGTCGGCGGTTCGCGGCGGACCCTTGTCTGGAATGACCTCAACCCCGCGCAGCGCCTGTCGATCTATGACCGTGGGGTCGATCTCGCGGAAGCCGACGTGCTGGAAAGTGAGAGCAGGCGGAACATGATGATCTCCTATCGCAGTGGCGACATGATCGCCCCTGCGCTGGCCGAGCGGGAAGCGCTGAGTACCGTGATGACCCAGTGGGCGACGGCTATCGACACTGGGAACCCGCCCGCGACCGATGGTCGCGCCGGCCTGCGGGTCCTGGGAATGCTCGAAGCGGCGTCGCGCAGTCTGCGCTCGGGCGGCGCCCGCGTCCCGCTGCTGGAGGTCGCCCGATGACCGGGGCCGCGGACAGCGTCGCAGTTCCCGCAGGCGCCGCAGTTCCCGCAAGCGCCGCAGTTGACCTTGCCGGCACCCGGTGCCTGGTCACCGGTGGCGCCGGCACGATCGGTTCGACCGTTTGTGATCAGCTTGTCGAGGCGGGCGCGGCCGAGATCGTGGTGCTCGACAACCTGACGCGCGGCCGCGAGGCCAACCTTGCGACCGCCATGAGTTCCGGGCGGGTGCGCCTGGTCAACGGTGACATCTGCGACCGTGCGCTGCTGGCGGAGCTGATGCCCGGTACCGACGTCCTGTTCCACCTCGCCGCCATCCGGATCACCCAGTGCGCCGAGGAACCACGGCTGGCGCTCGAGGTACTCGTCGACGGGACCTTCGACGTCCTGGAAGCCGCGGTCGCCGCCGGTGTACGCAAGGTGGTGGCCTCGTCGTCGGCATCGGTGTACGGCCAGGCGTCGGCGTTCCCCATCTCTGAAGATCATCATCCTTATCACAACGACACGATCTACGGCGCGGCGAAGGTCTTCAACGAAGGTCTGCTGCGCAGCTTCCATGCCATGTACGGCCTTGACTACGTCGCGTTGCGGTATTTCAACGTGTACGGGCCGCGCATGGACGTCCACGGCGTCTATACCGAAGTCCTGGTGCGGTGGATGGAGCGGATCGCCGACGGCCAGCCGCCGCTCATCCTCGGCGACGGCACGCAGACCATGGACTTCGTGTTCACCACGGATATCGCCCGGGCCAACCTGGCGGCGGCGCAGACGGACGTCACCGATGAGGTCTTCAACGTCGCATCCGGCGTCGAGACCTCGTTGCGCGAGCTTGCCGAGGCCTTGGCCGCGGTGATGGACGCCGGTCATCTCGGCCTGGAGTACGGACCTGCGCGTCGGGTGAATCCGGTGGCCCGCCGTCTCGCGGACACCTCCGCAGCCGCGTCCCGGCTGGGTTTCAAGGCCGAGGTCGGCCTCGCCGACGGTTTGGGGCAGCTGGTGCAATGGTGGCGCGAGGCGCGGCCGGAGCTCACCTCATGAGCTCCCCGCCGCCGCTCCCACGTCCGCGCGAGCTTGTGGTGTGTAGCTCCGGTACGTCCTGGGACGGGATCTGGTTCCCGATGCGGCATGTTGCGCTGCATCTGTCCCGCCAGATCCCGGTGTTGTGGGTCGACCCGCCGATCTCTTACCTCACACCGCTGAAGGACCGCAACACCGCCGCTGCCCTGCGTCGTCCCCGGCTGCGCGTGGTCCAGCCGGGAATCATCAGGCTGACGCCGGTCACTCCGCCCGGGGTGAGTCGTCCGATCATGCGGGAAGCGGCGCGACTGGCCGCCCGGGACGCCGTCCGGCGGGCTCTGCGCCGGATCGGTGCGACGGTTCGCGCGGTCATCGTGGACTCCCTCGCCGACATGCTCGATGTCGCTCCCGGCGCGCGTCGGGTCTTCTACGGCACCGATGACTTCGTCGCCGGTGCCGAGCTGATGGGCGTGTCCAGACCATGGCTGGAGCAGGCCGAGCAGCGTCAGCTTGCCAAGGCACATGTGGTTGTGGGGGTCTCCCCGGTGCTGGTGGACCGGTGGCGGGCCATGGGCACCGAGCCGGTGCTGGTGCCCAACGGCGTCGACGCCGGTCACTTCGCGGACTGCGACAACGCGCCGCTGCCGCAGGACGTGCACCTTGCGTCCCCGATCGCGGGCTTTGTCGGGCACCTCTCCGACCGTATTGATCTGACCCACCTGGAGGCCGTGGCCGATCGGGGCATCTCCATCCTGCTCGTCGGGCCCCGGCAGGCGACATTCGAGATCAAGCGTCTGGATGCGCTGCTGTCGCGGCCCAACGTGGAGTGGGTGGGTCCGAAGGCGTTCGCGGACCTGCCATCCTACCTGCGCATGATCGATGTGGGGCTGACGCCGTACACCGACTCAGCCTTCAACCAGGCCAGTTTCCCGCTCAAGACCCTTGAGTACCTGGCCGCGGGCCGGGGCGCGGTGAGTACCGATCTGCCCGCCAGCCGGTGGCTGGACACCGATCTGCTCAGTATCGGCGCGAGCCCGTCGCGGTTTGCCGAGGCGACCGCCGCGGCGCTGGACGTGGTCCGCACCGATGGCCTGGCGGCTGCCAGGCGAGCGTTTGCCCTCCAGCATGACTGGGCGGCCCGCACGGCGGAGCTCGCGCAGCTGTGCGGCCTGCCGCCGGGGCCTGCCGGTGATTTCGCGGGTGTCGCGGCGATCGCCTCGTTGAAGGGAGTCGACCGATGAGTGCGATTCCGGTGATGACGCCCTGGCTGGGCGAGCAGGAGGCGCAGGCGGCGGCGGACGCGGTCCGGTCGGGATGGGTGGCGCAGGGGCCGCGGGTCGCCGAGTTCGAGGGTGCGTTTGCCGACCGTCTCGGTGGCGGCGAGGCGGTCGCGGTGTCGTCCTGCACGACCGCGCTGCATCTCGCGCTGGTGCTGTTGGACATCGGCCCCGGTGACGAGGTGGTGGTGCCGTCCCTGTCGTTCATCGCCACCGCGAACGTCGTCCGCTATGTCGGCGCCACTGTTGTGTTCGCCGACGTCGAGGCGTCCACCGGCAACATCACGCCAGCCACGGTGGCTCCCGTCCTCACCGACCGCACCCGGGCGGTGATTGCCGTGCACCAGGGCGGGGTACCCGCCGATGTGGACGGGGTTTCCCAGCTGTGCGGGCCGCGCGGTGTCGCGGTGATCGAGGATGCGGCCTGCGCCGCCGGGTCGACGATGAACGGTCGGTCGGTCGGCGCGGGCGCACCGCTTGCGGCCTGGTCGTTTCATCCGCGCAAGCTGCTCACCACCGGTGAGGGGGGCATGCTCACCACCACCGACCCCGCCTGGGCCGCACGTGCCCGGCGGCTGCGCGAGCACGGGATGAACGTGAGCGCGGCCGAGCGGCACCGCAGCCGAGCGCCGGTGTTGGAAAGCTATGTCGAGACCGGTTTCAACTACCGGATGACCGACATCCAGGCCGCGGTCGGGCTGGTCCAGCTGGCAAAACTCGACGCGATGGTCGACCGTCGACGCTTCCTTGCCGAGCGTTACCAGCGGTTGCTTGCTGCGATCCCAGGGTTGGTGACCGTAGCTGACCCGCCGAACGGGACAACGAACTACCAGAGCTTCTGGATCGTGCCGCCGAGGTCAGCGGTCAGTCGCAACGAGCTGCTCGCTGCGCTGGCCGAGCGTGGGATTTCGGCGCGACGTGGCATCATGGCCTCCCATCTCGAGCCAGCCTATGGGGGCCATCGCCGTGACGATCTTCCCGTCACCGAATGGCTGACCGAGCAGTCACTCATTCTGCCGCTGTTCCACACGATGACCGAGCAACAGCATGATCGTGTGGTCGAGGCTCTGCTGGACATCACCGCTGGTGGCGGTGCGGGCGGTGCTGGTGCGGGCGCTGCTGGTGCGGATCTGGCGGATGCCGCGCTCGGACAAGGCGTGCGCAGACCGTGAGGATCCTGGTCTATCCCCATATGATGGAGATCGGGGGAAGTCAGCTCAACGCGGTGGAGCTCGCCGGGGCGGTGCGGGACCTCGGCCATCAGGTGACCGTCTTCGGGGTGCCGGGTCCGCTTGTCGACACGGTTCGTGATCTTAAGCTTGACTATGTCGCGTCGCCGAAGCCGGGGCGTCGGCCGTCGCCCAGGGTGATGAGCGCGCTGTGCCAGGTGGTGCGCGAGCGCCGGATCGACCTGGTACACGGCTACGAGTGGCCGCCCGCGTTGGAGGCGTTCTTCGGGCCGCGGACGAGGATGGGCGTGCCGGCGTTCGCCACGGTGATGTCCATGGCGGTCGCCCCGTTCCTGCCCGCGACCATGCCCCTGGTGGTGGGCACCGAGCTGATCGGCGAGTCCGCCCGGGCCGCCCGGCGCGGTCCGGTCGACCTCATCGAGCCACCGGTCGACGTGCGTCTCAACGCCCCGGAGGCGGTTAGCGACGCTGCGCTCACCCAGCTGCGAGCGCGTTTCGATCTGGATCCGGCTAACCTCCATGTGGTCGTCGTGTCACGGTTGGCAACCGAGCTGAAGCTGGAAGGACTCCTGGCCGCGGTCGACGCGGTGGCACGGCTGGCGGCGGACATGCCGGTTCGGCTGGTGGTGGTCGGTGACGGCCCCGCGCGGGACCAGCTTGCCGCGCACGTCGCGCGGGTCGGCGCCGTCCGGGGCCGACAGGTGGTCGTGCTCACCGGTGAACTTACCGATCCACGCCCCGCCTACGCCCTCGCCGACATCTCGATCGGCATGGGCGGGTCGGCCCTGCGGGCGTCAGCTTTTGGCAAGCCGCTGGTGGTCCAGGGCGAGGGCGGCTTCTTCGAGCTGCTGACTCCCGACAGCGTGGCGACATTTCTCTGGCAGGGCTGGTACGGCATCGGCGAGGGCGACCGGATCAGCGGTGCGCGCAGACTGGTCAAGATCCTTGCGCCGTTGCTCGCCGACGCGGACCGTCGTCGTCAGCTGGGTGATTATGGTCGCGAGCTGGTGACGCAACGTTTCTCGCTGGAACGCGCGGCTCGCGTCCAGGAGGCGCTGTACACCCGGACGCTGGCAACCGGCGCCAGCCGGCCGGACGTGCGCACACTCGGGGTCAGCGCGGCCGGCCTGTTCGCCCACGAGGTGCGACGGCACTATGACCAGCTGCGCGGGCAGGCGGCGTTGGACGACTTCAACGCCCGTCGCGTGCAGCCCGGTAACCCCAAGGCGCGGGGCGGCTCGGGGACGGCCGCGGCGCCGGCGTCCGT
>NZ_CAUVXI010000075.1:8387-11987 GCF_963555845.1 Protofrankia sp. Cas8
GTCAACCATTGTCAGATCCGGCAGCTCCAGGCTCCGCGGGGCTGCCGTCTCACCCCATCGAAGGGACGTTGCGGTGACCACGATTCCGCTGGTGGATCTGGCGGCTGCGCAGGCCGAGATCGCCGAGGAGGTGCGGGCCGGGTTCGACGAGGTGCTCGCGACCACCGCGTTTGTCGGTGGAAAACACGTTTCGGCATTCGAGCGCGAGTACGCCGACTTCTGTGCAGTCGGGTACTGCGTGGGTGTGGGCAACGGTACCGACGCGATCGAGCTGGCGCTGCGGGCGGCCGGTGTCGGTGCGGGCACCGCGGTGAGTGCTGCGACCGGTACCACTGGCGGCGTTGACGAGGTCGTCATCCCGGTGAACACTTTCGTGGCTACCGCCGAGGCCGTGGTCCGTGCGGGTGCGCGGCCGGTGTTCGTCGACGTAGACGACGATCATCTGCTCATGGATCCGGACGCGGTGGGCGGGGCGTTGACCGACCGTACCCGTGCGGTGATCCCGGTCCACCTGTACGGGCAGGCCGCGCCGGTGGAGCAGATCGCGGCCGCGTGTCGTCCCGACACCATCGTCGTCGAGGACGCCGCGCAGGCACAGGGCGCCGTCCGTGGTGGACGGGCTGCCGGCGGGTTGGGACTGCTGGCGGCCACCAGCTTCTACCCGGGCAAGAACCTGGGCGCGGCCGGCGACGCCGGTGCCGTCCTGACCGATGATGCCGAGCTCGCACGCAAGGTACGGCTGCTGGGCGCGCACGGCAGCGAACGCAAATACCTGCACGAGTCGCTGGGTTTCAACTCGCGGCTCGATACCCTGCAGGCCGTTGTCCTGCGGGCCAAGCTGGCCAGGCTGGCCCGGTGGAACCAGGCGCGGGCCGCCGCGGCGCTGCGCTACGACGAGCTGTTGGGTGGGGACTCCCGGGTCCGGCTACCGGCGACACTGCCGGGTAACGTCCATGTGTGGCACCTCTACGTGGTCCGTGTTCCCGACCGGGACGCGGTGCTGGCACGGCTGCATGAACAGGGTGTGGGAGCCGGGATCCACTACCCGGTGCCGCTGAACCTGCAGCCGGCCTTTGCGGGCCTCGGCTACGGTGCCGGTGACTTTCCCGTCGCCGAAAAGGCGGCCGGGGAGATCCTTTCTCTGCCCTTGTACCCGCACATCACCCCCGAACAGCAGGAGCGGGTGGCCGAGGAGTTGCGGAGAGCACTGTCATGACAGGGGCCGTTTTCGTCCATCCTCACGGCCTGTGCGAGAGCGACGACGTGGGTCCGGGAACCCGGGTCTGGGCGTTCGCGCACGTGCTGGCCGGTGCCGTGATCGGCGCGGACTGCAACATCTGTGACCATGTGTTCGTCGAGTCCGGCGCCCGGATCGGCGACCGGGTGACGGTGAAGAACGCGGTGCTCGTGTGGGACCTGGTCACCGTGGAGGACGATGTCTTCCTGGGTCCGAACATGGTCTTCACCAACGACTTCCGGCCGCGTGCCGAGGTCAAGAAGACCCGGGACGCGCTCACCCCTACGCTGATCCGCCGTGGTGCGACGATCGGTGCCAATGCCACGATCGTCGCCGGGGTGATCGTGGGCGAGTACGCGTTCGTGGCTGCCGGAGCCGTCGTCGTCCGGGATGTACCCGCGTACGCACTGGTCGCGGGCAATCCCGGACGGGCCCTGGGCTGGGTCTGTGCCTGTGGGGAACGGCTTGATTCGCAGCTGCGCTGCGTGGCCTGCTCGAAGGCTTACAAGCCGGCTGCCGATACCGACGGGCTGTGCGAGACGGCGCCGGCTGCTGTTTCGACGCCGGCAGGTGTTTCGGCGCCTGCCGGTGGCTCGATGCCCTCCGCTGTTTCCGTGCCGTAGGACTGCTGCGGCTGTTCCGGTGTTGATCGGGCCAGCCGCAGCAGCGGGAACAGCAGTACGACGCATACGGCCAGCCCGGCGAGGGGGAGCAGGACCAGTCGGGCGGCGTCCCCGTGTACCACCGTGCCAAGGCCCACCATGACCAGGACAAGGGCAGTGGTCGCGACGGCCGGCCGGCCGCAGTACCGCAGGGCGGCGGTGGGGCGGACGTCCGCCCGCGCAATGGCGAATATGAACGCCGGGCCTACGACCACCACGGCCACCGCGGCCTGGGCGAAGGCGACACCACCGATACCGGCCGTGTGTGCACCGACGAGCAGGGCCGGGGTGAGGACCACCAGCCAGACCCCCTGGACGGCGAAGATCGCGCGAGACCGGCCGGCACCCACCAGTAGGTCGTAGGCCAGTTCGGCGGCGACCCGGGCGGCCCCGAGGACCGCGAGCCAGCGCAGGGCGTCGGCGGCGGCATCCCACTTCGGTCCGTAGACGGTGCGGATCACCGGCCCGGCGAGCACGGCGAGGATCGCGCAGACCGGCAGCGTGGCCGCCATCAGCAGCGCGATCGAACGGGCGAACGCGTCGCTGAGCGCACGGCGATCGGCCGACAGCCGGGCGAACGCCGGCATGGCCACTCTGCGCACGGCCAGGGAGAACATGTTGACCGGCCAGCTGGAAAGGTTGAACGCCAGCATGTAGAAACCGAGCGCCACCGGTCCCAGGACGGCGCCGACGACGACATAGTCGACGTTGAGGACTCCGAAGACCAGCAGACTTGAGCCGGCCAGCGGGAGACCGAAGTCCAGCAACGCGCGGACCTGACTTCGGTCGAAGCCGAACCGGATCTGTGCTCCGGCGAAGATGAAGATCAGGGTTGAGGTGGTGATGTTACCAGCCAGATAGCCGATGGCCAGGCTCCACGCGCCATGCCCCATGACGGCCAGTCCGATCGTGGCGGTCGTGTTCACGACGAGTCCAGCAAGGTCGGCGACCATCCGCCGGTCCTGCTGGAAACTGCGGGTGAGCAACGCCGCGGGAACGGAAGCCAACCCATCGACAATCATGCTGGCCGCCAGCACCCGGACCAGGTCGGTCGCGGCGGCTGAGCCGAGCAGGCTTGCGATGCCCGGTGCCAGCACCAGGGTGAGCAGAAAAAGTCCGGTGCTGAACCCGGTCGACAACGTCTGTACGGTCGGGGCGATCAGGCGAGGGTTCCCCGGCCAACGCACGATCGCGAGGGAGACACCTAGTTCGTTAATGGACAACAGCGCATTCAGGACGACCAGCGCGACCGCGAAGTCGCCGTAGTCCGACGGGCTGAGGAGCCGGGCGAGGACGACCCCGGTAACGACGGTGCCCAGGCGGCTGAGTGCATTGTTCAGGACGCTGAAGCCAAGGCCGCGTCGGACGGCCCCGCCGAGCCCCGCTCCGGTGCCCTCGCCTTCGTTGTCGGCGCCCTGATTGCCGGCGCCCTGGTTGTTGGCGGAGGGACCCTGAGCCGGTTCGGCCAGGGTCGGCGGGGATGGCACCCCGGGTGTTGACGCGTGTGCCGGCATGTGCGGCATGGTTCCCCCATCTGCGACTGGCCGGTCGGTGTCGCGGCCATGCTGTGACGCTCATCGAAGCACGGTTCTGCTATGATCTATGCCGATCATCTTTAATATCGTCGTTAATATCATCGTTGGCATCAGCTGGAAACAACACGACGACAACGCCGTGTTGCCTCGTTGCTCCGTCCGGGAC
>NZ_CAUVXI010000075.1:12573-23764 GCF_963555845.1 Protofrankia sp. Cas8
GGCTGTGCAGTGCGCACTCCCGGAGTGAATCGCGTGAGGCGATGGATGCATCACCGTCGGCGACGGTACTGCTTCCGGGTATATGCAGCGTGTTCATTTCGCATCGGTCGCGTCGCCAGCAGGCGATCATTGGAATCGGTGTCCCGACCAAAGGATATGTCTATATGACGACCTCCATTCGTCCTTCGCTCGGGGTTGCCGGTCGATCCGCGCACGGGTCCGGTCGGGCGTGGTGGCCAAGGGGCCGACACGCGTTCGATCAAGGCATTTCCGCGACGGGCACGGTCCGGGTTCCTGGGGCACGCGGCGGCGGTGGGTACCACCGGTATTCGCCTCGGGTCGTAGCGGTCCTGCTCCTGGGCGCGGTGGGGCTCGCGGCCGCTGGCTGCGCCGGTTCCGTCGGGGACAGGCCGAGGCCTTCGGTGAGCCCGACCCCACGGGCGCAGTCGCAACTGATCTCCCTTTGGGACAACGACGCGAAGCCCGTGCCCGAGGCTGATCCGGACCCCGCCGCGGTCGAGGTCGGGCTCCGGTTCCGTGTCGACATCCCGGGCGAGATCCTTGGAATACGGTTCTACAAGGGTCCCGACAATATCGGCGACCATACGGTCAGTCTGTGGTCAGGTGCCGGTGAGCGACTGGCGACCGCCACCGCCACCGGCGAAAGCAACACCGGCTGGCAGGTGGTGATGTTGGCCAGGCCCGTGTCGGTACAGGTGGCCACCACGTACACGGCCTCGTATTTCGCGCCGACGGGCCATTACTCGGCGACCCCCGAGTTCTTCGATCAGGTCGTGCCGGTCAGCGGGCCGTTGCGCGTCGCCGGGGCGACCAGCGGGGTGTACCACTACGGCGGCGGCTTTCCTGAGACGACCTACCGCGACTCCAACTACTGGACCGATGTCCTGTTCCGACCGGCGTCGCAGTCCTCAGGTGAGCCCGCGGCTGCTCCTGTGACCCCGGTCTCATAACGCATGGTTATCAACGGATGGTTCTCGTTGCCGTCGAGCGTGCATTGATCATTAGGATGATCGGTTGGATGTACGGCGGCAATCCGGGTCGACGGGCACCGGCGCGCCGCTCACTGCCCGCCTGCTCACTGCCCGCCGGCCCGCCTGGGCGGGCCGGCGGTGCGGTCCGCTCTCATCACAGGGCGTTCATCTTCCTGAGCTCAAATAGTGGCGGCGAGGGGTGCGGCTTGGTATCGTGTTGGGTTGTTGTCGCTTGTCGTGCATCGACACGAAAAGCTCCAGTGCCCTTCTCGCTCTGATGTCGGCCGTGTATCTTGGACTTGATCCGGTGTCGGCGCAATGCTGACCCGCGCTGGGGGGCGAGGGCACGAGTGTACTTTTCGGATTTCATCGGGGTTCTTGTCCGTCGCTGGTATATCCTGATCATCGGGATCATTCTGACTGGCCTGGCCGGGGTGGGCGTGCACGCCACCATCGGCCCGACATTCGAAGCCCATGCGGCGGTGGTGGTACTTCCGCCGACGTCGGACTCCGGTACCACCAGCACGGCGGGGAGCCGAAACCCGTATCTGTCCATTCCGCTGGGTAACACCGCGGACGTTCTTACTCGGATCATGGCGACCGAAGGCGTTCGGCAGGAGCTCAAGGCCGCACACGCCACCTCGCCCTACACCATCGCGCTGGTGGCCGACGGTTCTCCGGTTCTCGAGATTGCCGCCACGGACACTTCACCTGCCGCCGCGACCAACACCGCCTCCGTGCTGGTGAAGGTGGCCGGGACCGAGCTTGAAAAGCTGCAGGTCATGCAGAACGTCCCGAAGAGCGCGATGATCCGGGCCAGCCAGCTTATTTCCCCGACCGCGCCCGATGAACTCCACGGGAGCCAGACCCGGGCGCTACTCGGTGTAGTCGCGCTCGGTGGCATTCTATCGGTCACGATGTGTTTTGTCGCCGAGGGGGCCTTTACCGGCCGGCGTGCGGCCTTGGCCGCCGCGGTCCGCGGCCGGCGCACCACCGGCTCGCGGGGTGGTGCGGGTTCGAAGGGCGCAGCCCGGTCGCGGGGCGGTTCCCGTAAGTCCGGGACGTCCGCCAAGGGACGCGGCGTCGATGATCTGGAGGAAGACGACAGCGGCGACCCTGGTTCCGAGGATCTGGAGGAGCTGGACTGGGATGACGAGGGGGACCACGAGGAGCAGGGCCCGGTGCAGCCACGGGACACGCGTGAGACCACGATGGTTCTGGTAGGCCTGCGTCGCCGTTCCGACAAGTAGGCCGGCCAATGCGTGGTCTGCCCTTCGGTATCGCCCGGCGCATGTCGCCCCGTGTTCATCTGCCATATGTGGATGTCACCTCTTTGTTGTCGCTTTATGTGGTGCTCCTTCTCGGTATTCCGTCACAGTTGATCTTCGGTCCTCTTGGTGCCGCAGGTACGCCGGCCAATCTGTTGGGAATGGTCTGCCTGTTCTGGTGGATCCTCGCGGTCATGCTGCCCTTCGGGGGTGTGGCATCGGGGCCACAGCCGGTCCGTATTGCGATGGTGTTCCTGTCCGCCATGGTGTTGGGAAGTTACGCGGCTGGTGCGATGCGGCCGGATATCGTCCCCGAGGAACTCCGCGCCGCCGACCGTGGATTATTGCTGTTGGCGACCTGGGCCGGTGTGGCCCTGATAGTCGCGGACGGCATCCGGTCGTGGCGCCGGTTGGACGATCTGATCGGCCGTCTCATCGGGATGGGTGTCTTCCTCGCGGTCCTCGGTATGCTGCAGTTCTCGATCGGCCTCAACATCGCCGGCTACATCCACGTTCCGGGTCTGCGGGTCAACGGGACCCTCGATCTCATCTCCGCCCGGTCGATATTCCGCCGGATCACCGGTACCGCGAGCCATCCGATCGAGTTCGGTGTGGTACTGGCGATGCTGTTTCCTCTCGCACTGAGCCGCGCGTTTGCCGCACCGCCGGGGAAGGTGAAGATGCGGCGGTGGCTCGCCGCGGGCAGCATCGGTGTCGCGCTGCCCATGTCGGTGTCACGATCGGCAATTCTCGCCATCGCGGTGGTTGCCCTTTTCATCATCCCGAGCTGGGACCGCCGGCGGCGCCTGGCCACGCTCAAGGTGATGCCGCTGTTTCTCGTCGGCATGCGACTGATGATTCCCGGACTGCTCGGTACGATCACGAGCCTGTTCACAAACATCAGCAACGACCCGAGCACCAAGGGCCGGACCGAGGATTATGCGGCGGCCGCGAAGTACATTGCGTTGCATCCGCTGTTCGGGCGGGGTTTTCGTACGTTCATCCCGAGCATGTACCGGTTCCTGGACAACCAGTATCTGATGACCATCGTGGATGCCGGGCTGATCGGCCTGGTGCTGTTGCTGTTGACCTTCCTGATCGGAATCTTCACCGCGCGCGGTGCACGCCGTCGTAACGACGACCCCATTCGTAAGGATCTTGCCCAGGCGATCGCGGCGGCCATTGCCGCGGCAATGGTCAGCTTCGCGACCTTTGACGCACTCAGCTTCCCGATGTGTGGTGGGCTGCTCTTCCTGTTGATCGGTCTCGCCGGCGCGATGTGGCGGTTGTCGGGTCAACCTCATGATCAGAATGAGCAGGGCCGCCCGGAGCCTCGTGCGTCCCTCGTCTCGGTTGCGACCGCCCGGCCTTTGGTCGACCAGATGAGTAGCGCGGCCCGTTGATCAGTACTGTAGGTTGCGTGATTATCCCTCGCATGGCTTGACGGCTACTCTCACCAGGCTTTTTTCTGTATTCATGGAAGGCTTGCCGGCCCTGCCTTCAGGCCGCGCTCCCAGAAGACTTCCCCCCGGCCTGGCGAGCGGTTCCCCGATACCGGGCGAGGGTTGTCCGTGGCGCCGGTCGCGGTCGGCGACCGGTGATACGGGTACCTGGTCGAATCTGCTAGGCTCGATTTGGCCGGTGGGAGTGTGCCATACCTGGGGGGGATGGATGACGGGGGCCCAGTCACGCGACGATTGTGCTGTCGTTGGCATAACCGTGGGTAGCGAGAGTGAACTGTTGGTGAAATCCGGCGGGTATTCTGAGTTATCGTTAGGCGGGTTGCCGTCGAGCCGCAGCCGGTTCGTTCGGGGCATGCTGCGTGGAGCGGTGGAGGATAACGCGTCCTTCCCCTCAATCGAGCTACAGGGCATCCCCCTGGTCTGTCTCACGGTCGCCGACGCGCGCAACGCCGTCCGGGCAGCGATGGAGGATCCCCGACCCGCGCTCGTCGCCTATGTCAACGCGCACTCGCTCAATCTCGCCTACACCGACGTCGCCTACCGGGCTGCGCTGCAGCGGGCTCACCTGGTACTGCCGGACGGTATCGGTGTCGCGGTCGCAGCCAGGATGCGAGGGCTGCGCTTTGCCGCGAACCTCAACGGTACGGATTTCACCCCGGTGCTGCTCACCCTCGCCGCTGAACAGGGGTATCGGGTCTTCCTGTTCGGCGGTCGTGCCGGTGTGGCCGGCCAGGCCGGTGATGTCCTGCGGGAACGGATCCCGGGGCTACGCATCGCCGGAGTTCGGGACGGCTTTGGCTGGGCGGACGATCCGGACTCGGTTGTCGAGGAGATCAGGGCAGCACGGGCCGATCTGCTGGTGACCGCACTCGGGAACCCGCTGCAGGAACTCTGGCTGGACCGCTATCTGGAGGCCACCGGCGTGCGCCTCGGGGTCGGGGTGGGCGCCTTTCTCGACTTCACAGCCGGCCGGGTGCCGCGTGCCCCGGATTGGATGATCAAGAACCGGTTGGAATGGGTGTGGCGCCTCAGCGTCGAGCCACGCCGGATGTGGCGCCGCTACCTGGTCGGTAATCCACTGTTCATCTGGCGGACGCTGGTGAGCAGGCAGCCACCGGCCCAGCTTCGGCTGCGGCGCCGCGTCCTCGCCGGCGCGTACCCGGTCCCGGCTGAGTCATGGATCGTCGGCCAGGGTCAGCCGGCATCCCACGGCGGGCTGACCCCGCCGGCCGAGGCGTCACGGTGACCGCTGACCGTGAGCCAGCCGGCTCCGTCGAGATGCCGGCATCGCTTGCCGGGACGCAGCCGGACGTGACGGTGGTCGTCGTCACGTTCAACAGCGCCGAGGTCATTGTGGACTGTCTGGATGCGCTGCCCGGGGCCTTCGCGGCGGGTGCTCGCGGCGGGCTGTCGTGGCAGGTCGTGGTCGTCGACAACGGCTCGACCGATGACACGACGGTTCTGGTCGGCAAGGCCAACCCGGATGCGCTGGTTGTGGAGACCGGCGTGAACAACGGGTACGCGGCGGGTGTCAACGCCGGCCTTGCCACCGTGCAGCCGCGGCGGGCGGCCTTGGTGATCAATCCCGACGTGCAGCTCGACCGGGGCAGTGTCACGGCGCTGTGGGACGCCCTGCGGCCCTTCGACACCGGCATCTGCGTCCCGAGACTGCGTGATGATCAAGGTCGGTTGCACCACTCGCTGCGCCGTGAGCCCACGGTGCTTCGGGCGCTGGGCGAAGCGGTGCTCGGTGGTGAGCGATCCGGGCGGACGGCGACGCTCGGTGAGGTCGTCACCGACGACCGTCTGTACGCCTCGCCCCAGGTCGCGGACTGGGCAACCGGCGCCGCTATGCTGATCTCCAGGGAGTGCCTGGACGCGGTGGGCCCCTGGGACGAGTCGTTCTTCCTGTACTCGGAGGAGACCGACTTCATCCTCCGCGCTCGTGATCACGGCTTCCTGCTGCGCTACGTACCACCGGCGGGCGCCGTCCATCTGGGTGGTGATCAGCACTTCTCGCCGCAGCTGTGGGCTCTGGGCCAGATGAACAGAGTACGACTGCAGCGCCATCGCCGAGGTGTGGCCGCCGCGCGCGCGATGCGCTGGGCGTTGATTCTCAACGCAGGTCTTCGTGCTCGCCGGTCGCCGACACACAGACAGGCATTGCAACTGCTGCTGTCCATCAATCCCGCGGTCGGGTTCCCGCCGGTGGCCTCGTTGATCGGGGCTCCGGGCATTTCGGGTGGTCCGCCGGCGGCCGGGCCATGACCATGCCCACGGCGTGGGAAGTCGTGACCTGGCAGGCCCGCGCTGGGGATCCGCTGCAACTCTGCGACGCTCCAAAAAGTTCCTGGGGGAGATAGTGACACAGAATCGGGACACCGCCGCCGGCACCGGCATCGGCATCGACACCGTGCAGCCGGCGGCGGTACGGCCGTTTCCCACAGATGTCGTCATCGTGGGAGGCTGCGGCCACGTGGGGCTTCCACTGGGTATCGCGCTGGCCTCGCGCGGCCAGCGGGTTCGCCTGTACGACATCGACGCGGCCGCGGTAGGGATCGTCAATGAGGGTCGCCTGCCCTTCCGGGAGCCGGGTGCCGCCGGGGTGCTCGCCGAGATGACGGCGGCGGGTCAGCTACGTGCCACGACCGATCCGGCGGTGATTTCCGAAGCGGAGCACGTGGTGGTCGTGGTCGGTACGCCCGTGGACGGGCATCTCAACCCCGACCCGCAGGTGGTACCCAGGGCGATACGCACGTTTTCGGATCATCTTGTCGACGGCCAGCTGCTGATTCTGCGCAGCACCGTCTACCCGGGCGTGACCGCCCTGGTGGAGAAACTGATCTCGGAGATCGGTCGCGACGTCCAGGTCGCCTTCTGCCCGGAACGGATCGCCGAAGGGCGGGCCATGACCGAGCTGTTCGAGCTCCCGCAGATCGTCGCCGCCCGGACGGACGCCACCAGGGTGCGCGCGACCGCGCTCTTCGCCGTTCTCACCAGCGAGATCGTGGACCTGCAGCCCGAGGAGGCGGAGCTCGCGAAGCTGTTCACCAACACCTGGCGATACATCAAGTTCGCGACCGCCAACCAGTTCTACATGATTGCGAACGATCTTAATCTTGATTTCGAGCGCATCCGCGGGGCACTCGCCCACAACTATCCAAGGGCGGCGGACCTGCCCGGCGCAGGCCTCGCCGCCGGCCCCTGTCTGTTCAAGGACACGATGCAGCTGGCGGCCGTAACCAACAACACGTTCGCTCTCGGTCATGCCGCGATGCTGGTGAACGAGGGCCTCCCGCTTTACCTGGTCTCTCGGTTGAAGGAACGTTTCGACCTCGCCGGTATGGTCGTCGGCATACTCGGGATGGCGTTCAAGGGTGGTAGTGACGACACCCGGGCAAGCCTGTCGTACAAGCTCCGCAGGATTCTTGACTACTCGGCGGCCGGCACGCTCTGCACCGATCCGTATGTCACCACCGACGCTCGTCTGCTGCCGTTGGACACGGTTCTCGAACGGGCCGATCTCCTCGTCCTGGCCGCACCGCATCCGGACTACGCCACGTTGGAGACGGACAAGCCGGTGGTCGACATCTGGAATCTTCTCGGCGAAGGCGTGCGGGTATGACGTGTTTTTCCACTGAGGGTGGTACGGAGAACGTCCGATGACACCTCGGGTGTCGGTGGTGATGCCGGTCTACAACGAGGGCGACGCCATCGTGCCGGTGCTGGACCGGCTGCTGGAATCGGTGAGTCTCCCGTGCGAAATCATGGTCATCTATGACTTCGAGGGTGACTCGACCGTGCCGAGTCTGGTCGTTTACGCGGAGAAGGACGCGCGGGTGCGACCGGTTCGCAACACCTACGGGCGAGGGCCGGCGAACGCGATTCGCTTCGGCATAGAGCACGCGGTCGCGCCGGTCACCGTGGTGACGATGGCGGATGGCAGTGACGATCCGCGCCAGATCGACGAGCTGGCGCGGCTGGTTGACCGCGGTGTGGTGGTCGCCGCGGCCTCCCGTTACATGCCCGGCGGTCAGCAGGTGGGCGGCCCCATGTTCAAACGGGTGTTGTCGCGCGCGGCCGGGCGGTCCCTGTCGCTACTCACCCGCATCGGTACCCGGGACGCGACGAACAGTTTCAAGGCGTATTCAACCGATTTCGTCCGTAACGTCGGAATTGACAGTCGGTCCGGTTTCGAGATCGGACTTGAGTTGACCGCCAAGGCTCGCCGTCTCGGCCTGCCCGTTGCCGAAATTCCGACAATATGGCTTGACCGGGCACTCGGCGAGTCGAATTTTGATCTTGCCCGCTGGTTGCCCGAGTACCTCCAGTGGTACCGCTTCGCCTTCGGTCGGAGGTTGACTGTCGGCGAACTGCAGGCCCTGCGGCACACCGCGGGAACCGGTGGACCCGGCCCACGAAACGGAAACTATCCCCGCCCGCGACTCCCGAAGGTCAAGGGTGCGGGTGAGACTCCGTCCGAAGACAGCGCGAAAACTGGTTCTCCCGCGTCGGCGGAGGCCCCGAGAGATATCGAGGAATGATACAGATGGCAACGGTTCTGGTGACCGGCTCGGCCGGTTTTATCGGTGGTTATGTCGTGCAGGATCTCCTGGGTCGTGGCTACGACGTGGTGGGTCTGGACAATCTCTCGAAGTACGGGCCGGTCGCCCGCAGCTACGACGAGCATCCGAACTACCGGTTTGTCGAGGGCGATGCGCGGGACACCGACCTGCTCAGTGAGCTGCTCGCCGACTGCGACCATTTCATCGCCGGTGCGGCCATGATCGGTGGGATTTCCTACTTCCACACGTACGCGTATGACCTGCTCGCCACGAACGAGCGCATCATCGCCTCGTCCTGTGATGCCGCTATCCGGGTTTTCCGCGCCGGCGGACGGTTGCGCAAGGTGACGTACCTCAGCTCATCGATGGTGTTCGAGTCGACGGACCGCTGGCCGTCGGTGGAAGGCGACGAGCGCAAGGTCGCGCCGCCCCTTTCCTCCTACGGGTTCCAGAAGCTCGCGGTCGAGTACTTCGCCCGAGCTGCGTGGGACCAGTACGCGCTGCCCTACACGATCGCGCGGCCCTTCAACTGCGTCGGTGTCGGCGAGGGCCGGGCGCTCGGCGAGGTCGAGGTGCTGTCGGGCAACGTCAAGCTGGCCATGAGCCACGTGGTGCCCGACCTGGTTCAGAAAGTATTCAAGGACCAGGATCCGTTGCACATTCTTGGTGACGGTAGCCAGGTGCGGCACTACACCTATGGCGGCGATCTGGCCGCGGGAATCGTGACGGCGATGGAGCATCCGGATGCTCTCAATGAGGACTTCAACCTCTCCACCGCCGAGTCGACCACTGTCCTGGAGCTGGCCGAGCTGATCTGGAAGAAGATCAAGGGTCAGGACGAGGAGTTCCGCTACGTCAGCGACGACCCCTTCCAGTACGACGTGGCCAAGCGGGTGCCGAACGTGGACAAGGCCCAGCGCGTCCTGGGTTTCACCGCCGACACGCCGCTGGAGACCATGTTGGACGAGGTCATCCCGTGGATCGAGCAGGCGGTCACGGACGGCCGGATCTAGAGCGGGATCTGGAGCTGACTGGAGGTCAAGGATGGCATCACGCAGGTCTGGCGGGACCCTTGTCGCCGCCGGCCGGGTCGGCGTCACGCACCGGCGTCCGCGTGGGCTCGCCGCGCGTACTGAGCTGTCGGACCGCCTCCGGTCAGTGTTTCCGCTGGACTCCGGGCCATTGGCCCGCCCCGGCAACGTCGTGGGCGTCCTGGCGGCGTTGGTCGCCGGTACGTTGGTGTCCCTCGCCCGCCAGGGTGGGATCGGCGCACTCGACACGATGTGGGCCGAGGACGGACATATCTTCCTGGAACAGTCCGTGCGTTTGTCGGTACTGGACGCGTTCACCACCACCTACGCCGGATATCTGCACGTCGTGCCGAGGACGATCGCGGCGCTCGCCGCTGTGTTGCCGTTGCGGGATGCGGCAGCGGGTTTCGCGGTCCTTTCGGCCCTGCTCCTCGCGGCTACCGCCGTCTTTGTCTATGTCGCGAGCGGTGCCACCCTGCGTCACCGACCGGTGCGGCTGGTACTGGCCGCATCATTCGTCGTCCTTCCGGTGGGTCAGGGCGAGGTCCTCAACAACGTCGCCGCGAACCTGCACTTCCCGCTGATGGCGGCGAGCGTGTGGGCGTTGCTGTGGAACCCGCGCGGGCGGGCCTCCAGCGCGTTGGCCGCGGGGGTGGTGGCCCTCGCTGTGCTTTCCGATCCGACGATGATCCTGCTGGCTCCGGTTGCCCTGCTGCGGGGACTGCTGTTGCGGGGGGCTCGTGGGTGGGCACCGGGCGCCGTGCTGCTGGCCGGATTTGTCGTGCAGATGATTCCGCGGGTGACCGGCAACACGGACCGCGCGTTCGAACCGCTGGCGCTCAGCCCGCTGAAGATTCCGGTTTACTACGCGCATAATGTGGTGGCCGGCGGGCTGTTCGGGGACAGGCTGCCGGGTCGTTCGGTGACGTCGCCCCGGGCGGCGCTGTTCATACTCCTGGCGGTCATGGTGCTCGGCGTGTTCGCCGCCCTCGCCTGGAAGCGTCGCCGGGCACCATCCACCTGGCTTGCTATGATCATGGTTGGGCAGAGCGTGCTGCTCTATACCGGGCCGGTGCTGCTCGCCGGCGCGGCAACCCCGCGGTACGCACTCGCACCGGCGCTGATCCTGCTGTCGGCGGCCGCTGTCATCGTGGACCGGGCTGTCACCGATGGCGACAACCTGGCTGTCGGCGAACCGCGACGGGCCGGATTCCGCCAGCATGCCTTCGTGGTTCTGCTGGTCTTCGCGATGGCAACGGGGTTCTGGATGGACAACGCCCGCGGTGACGGCCCCCGGTTCAGTCAGGAGCTGGCCGCGGGCCGCGCGCGCTGCGCGGCCCTGCCCGCTTCCGCAGCGGTCACGGTGCGGGTCAGCCCGTCGGGATGGTCGGCGAACCTGCCCTGTCAGGCCGTGCTCGACCGTTGAGCGCCGGGGCACTACCAGGGCTCACCACCGCACGATGACCTTCCGGGCGTCGAACCCCTCGGCGTAACGTGTGCCACACTCGACTCCGCGTAACCGCAACACCGCCCGGAAGGTCTCCTCGTCAAACCAGGGTTTCTCCTTCTGACTGGGAAAATGCTCGATGATGTGTGCAAGCTTTGCCGTGACGGTTTCCTCTGACAGCGGTACGTACAGCGTTGGACGCATTATGTCGCCGTCCCACTTCGGGATCTCGTAGCCGAGGATCAGCGCCCCGCGAAACGCCTGCCAGGCAAGTTCACCGAGAGCGCGATGGTCCTGATGTGCGTCGCCCAGCGACGGAGCGAACACCACATCCGGGCAGACCTGCCGCGCGATCGCCAGGAGCACCTCCTTGACGCCTCCCCATTCCCGGGGAAGGAAGCCGTCCCGGACCTCGTGCAGGTGAA
>NZ_CAUVXI010000076.1:0-22614 GCF_963555845.1 Protofrankia sp. Cas8
CCGCGGGCGCCGGCGACGAGGAGGCCGCCCAGCAGGCCCGCGACCTGGCCGCCGCGGCGGCGACCGCCGACACGCCGCTGGAGGCCGCGGGCCTGTCGCCGCGGGCGGTCTCGGCCACGCACCGGCTGAACGCGACAACCGTCGGCGCGCTGCTGGCACTCGGCTCCAAGGAGATCATCAGCCTGCCGGGCACCGGTGCGAAGACCCGCCAGGAGCTGCAGTCCCGGATCCGGCAGTGGCGCCGCGCCCTCGCCACGGCCCCGGCCGCCGCCCCCGCCGGCATGCCGGCCCAGCCGACACCAGCCGGGCAGCAGCCGGCCGACACGCCGCCGACGACGGCGGACTACGCCCGCATGCCGGTCGAGGACCTCGTCGACCGGCTGCTCCCCCGTGCCCTGTCCGGTGGGCGCAACGCCACCGAGCGCGAGGCGACCCGCCTGCTACTCGGCCTGCCCGACGCCGCAGGCGCCCTGCCGGACCTGCCGCTGTGGGCGCCGCAGCTGCAGGTCGCCGAGCGGGTCGGGGTGACGCCGGGCCGGATCGCGCAGGTGCTGACCGCGCGGCGCAGGGCCTGGCACGCCGACGACGCGGTCCGTTCGGTGCACGACGAGCTGGTCGAGATCCTCGGCGACGCCGGCCGGGTGATGGGCTTCGACGAACTGGTCACCGCCGTGCTCGCCCGCCGCGGCAGCGCGCGGCGCTCGCAGGCCGAGCGCCGCGCGCTCGCCGCCGCCGCGGTCCGGGCCGCGCTGGAGACCATTGACCTCGACTCCGAACCGCGCCTGGCCCGCCGCAAGTTCTACGAACGGACGCTGGTCGCGCTGGAAGCCTTCGAGGACGACGGCCCGCTCACCCCGGCCGCGCCCGCGCTCTTCGAGTACGCCATCGCCCTGGGCAAAGCCGCGGACCGGCTCGCGCGGGCCGAGGAGCTGCCCGCCCCGGCGACCGTGCTGCGGGAGCTGGCCGCGGTCCGCGCCGTGCCGGCCGTCGGCGACGCCGACGACGAGGGCCTGGCAGACGGCGGCACCGGGGCCGCCGACGGGCTGGCCGGGCTGCCGGCGCTCGAGGCGCAGCGCCTCGTCCGGCTGGCCGCCGCCGCGTCGCGTACCGCCGCCGCCAACGCCCGCCTGGAGATCTACCCGTGCGACCTGGACCTCGTCCGGGCGCTGCGCCTGGCCCAGGCCGGCATGCTGCCCACCCGCCCGGCCGCGGTCCCGCCGTGGCCCGGCGGGCCGGACGAGCGGCCCGATCGGCCGTTGCTGGACGTCGCGACCATCCACGAGCGGGTGCAGAACCGCTTTCCGGGCCTCGCCACCGAGCTACCGGCGCACCCGGCGCTCGACGGCCCGCTGTCCACGGCCGGGTTCGTCCTCGAGTGGAACGCGGCCCGCGACGGCTACGTGCCGCCGCACGGCCTGCTCTCCTCGACCGGGCTCGGCTCGTGGGCGACGCCGATCGTCCGCCAGCCCACCGGCCTGGGCAGCCGGCCGGCACGCACAGTGTTCGACAGCCCCGACCGGGCGGCCGCGGCGCTCGCCGAGCAGCGGCTCGCCGCCGCCGCCGAAGCCGGTGGCTTTCGGGCGCTCACCGTCCGGCGCAACCACTACCTGGCCGCCCGCGCGGAACTGACCAGGCCGCAGCGGTTCGCCGCCGAACCGGTCGACGTCGCCGCCGTGTTCCTCGACGCGCTGCACGCCGAGGTCGACCCGCGGCCCAGGCCGACCTGGGCAACGATTCTGCGCGCCGACGCCGCCGAGCCGGGCAGCCGGGCGGCCGGCAACCTCGCCGAGTATGTTCGGACGGCCTGGGAACGGGCCGCGCCGCTGCTCGCCGAGCTGGTCGACGCCCCCGCCGGCCGCACCGGGCCCGGTCACGCTGGGCCCAGCGGCGTTGGGCCCAGTGGCCGGCCGGCGCCGCTGCTGCTGCACGACGCCGGCGTGTTCGGCCGCTACGACGGCTACGGGCTGGACGTGCTGTTCGCGCTCGCCGAGCGGGCCCGCGCCGGCGGCCGGCCGGTCTGGGTACTGTGCCCGACGACCGAGCCGACCCGGCCGCCGCGGCTCGACGGCGCCCTCGTCCAGATGGTGACCGAAAGCGAGTGGGTGGCGCTGCCGGACGCCTGGGTCACCAATCGGCACCGCGCCGCCGACACGGAAGAGACCGGCCTCGCAGGCAAGGCGTCCTGACAAGATGACGGGACGGACCTGCGGGCGCGCGGGGCCATGTGGTGGCTACCTGCCACGGCGCTCGCGTCCACTACGCTGACGGCGTGGCGGAGCCGAGCATCGAGGAGCAGGCAGAGCTCGTCGCACTGCTTCGAGAGCGGCCGCGCGGGCTCACCTGGCTCCAGCTCGCCGGTGCTGTCCTGGAGAACGGGAGCGTCGCGGCGGCGCGGGCACAGCTCGTCGCTGAAAGCCTCTTCGGCGACGACGACCACGCCACGCTGCTCAACGAAGCGCGAGGCGAGGTCCGTGGCTGGCATGCGGCCGGGATGGAGTTCCTCTCGATCGTCGACGAGCGCTATCCGGCCCGCGTCCGCGACATCCACGAGGCTCCCCCGTTTCTGTTTGCCCGCGGCCGCCTACTCGCCGACGACAGGGCCGTCTCCGTCGTGGGTTCGCGCAACGCGTCGGAGCGGGGCCTCCAGATGGCCCGGTCCATCGCTGACGCACTGGTCTCGATGGATCTCACCGTGGTCGCCGGTCTCGCGGCGGGAATCGACACCGCCGCTCATGAGACCACCCTTGCCCGCGGCGGACGCACCGTGGCCGTCATCGGTACTGGGATCAACAGGTGCTACCCGGCAGCCAACCGCGGACTTCAGGAGCGCATCACAAAGGCAGGGCTGCTGCTGTCGCAGTTCTGGCCGGACGCGCCGCCCCAGCGGCACAACTTCCCGATGCGCAACGCGGTGATGTCCGGCTTCGGCATCACCACGATCGTCGTTGAGGCGGGGGAACACAGCGGCGCTCGCGTCCAGGCCCGGATGGCGGTGCACCACGGCCGGCCCGTGATCCTGACCGATCTCGTCGTCAACAGCACCGAATGGGGCAGGGAACTCGTCAGTCGTCCCGACGTCTACGTCGCCTCGTCGATCACCGAGGTGAGAGCCGTGGTCGAAAAGCTCGCCGAACGTCCGAGCCAACTGGAAGCGGTTCTCAGCCAGATCACCGTCTGACTGACGAGGTCCCCGACTGTCAGCGGGCCACCGACGCTGGGGAGAAGACCGGGTTCGACGTCAGGATCGACCGCATCGTCGGCATCTGCGGCCGAGCCGGATGGTTGATGGCGGTGAGTGGATTCTTGGGCCCACCGCGTGGTGGCTAGTCTGCGTGCAACGGGCGGCGGTGACGCCGGCAGGGATCGGCGGCCCGGGACCAGTGTCGGGGGGAGACGTTCTTGATCAACCGGGTGGCGCTGCTGAAGGACACCCAGCGGCAGGTGAAGGCGTTGGAGAAGGACCTGCGCGCTCAGGTCGACGCGGTGCCCGAGGTCGGGACGCGGCTGCGGGCCGAGTACGACCGGGCGTTCGAGGTGGGCCGGACGGCGGCGACCTGGTCGGCGTGGCTGGGCGAGCGGGTCACCCAGGCGGCGGCCGCCTGGGTGCTGGGGACGGTGTTCGTCCGGTTCTGCGAGGACAACGGGCTGATCGGCGACCCGTACCTCGCCGGGCCGACGACCGCCCGGCTCACCCTGGCCGAGGAGCGGACCGAGGAGTTCTACCGCCGCCACCCGGACAAGACGGCGCGCGACTGGCTGCTGGCGGCGTTCGGTGAGATCGCGGCGGTGCCGGTCGGCGCCGGCCTGTTCGACGAGCGGCACAACGCGCTGTTCCAGATCCCGCTCTCGCACGACGCCGCCAAGGACCTGATCACCTTCTGGCGGCGACGCACCGAGGCGGGGACTCTGGTCCACGACTTCACCGACGACGCCTGGGACACCCGCTTTCTCGGCGACCTGTACCAGGATCTCTCCGAGGACGTTCGCAAGAAGTACGCACTGCTGCAAACGCCGGAGTTCGTCGAGGAGTTCATCCTCGACCTGACGCTGACCCCGGCGATCGAGGAGTTCGGCTTCGAAGCTGAAGATCTAAAGAACGTCAAGCTGATCGACCCGACCTGCGGCTCGGGCCACTTTCTGCTGGGCGCCTTCCACCGCCTGCTCGCCGAGTGGGAGAAGAACGCCCCCGACCGGGACGTCTTCGAGCGGGTCCGGCTGGCGCTGGACGCGATCCACGGCGTCGACATCAACCCGTACGCGGCGGCGATCGCCAAGTTCCGGCTGGTCATCGCAGCCCTGCGCTCCGCCGGGCTGATCACGTTGGACGCGGCTGCCGGCTATACGTTCCCGCTGCACGTGGCTGTCGGCGACTCACTGATCAAACACCGCCAGCTCGACCTGTTCGGCGAGGACCGCGACGAGCTAGCCGCGTTCGCCTACGCCACCGAAGACCTCGCCGACCACCCCGGCATCCTGGAAGAGGGCCGCTACCACGCCGTCGTCGGTAACCCGCCCTACATCACCGTCAAGGACAAGAAGCTCAACGAGCTGTACCGCGAGATGTACAGCGCCTGCTCGGGCAAGTACGCGCTGTCTATCCCCTTCGCTCAGCGCTTCTTCGAGCTGGCCAAACCCGCAGACCTAGAAGGACGGGGTGCGGGCCGCGTCGGCCAGATCACCGCGAACTCGTTCATGAAGCGCGAATTCGGCAAGAAGCTGATCGAGGATTTCTTCGCCTCCCATGTCGAGCTGACCCACGTGATCGACACATCGGGTGCTTACATCCCGGGCCACGGAACCCCAACGGTCATCCTGGCGGGACGGCGCAACCGGTGGAAGCGCCCCAGCACCGTCCGTGCCGTTCTTGGTATCCGGGGCGAACCATCCGTTCCAGAAATCCCCAGTCAAGGACTTGCGTGGAGTGCCATCATCAACCAGGTCGACAATCCAGGTTCGGAAAGCGAGTGGATCAGTGTGGCCGACACTGATCGTAATTCGTGGGCCCATCATCCGTGGAGTGTTGGCGGGGGCGGTGCGTCCGAACTCCAGGAAACGATCGAGCAGAGTGCTGCATGCCGACTCTCCGCACTCTCTTCCTCAATCGGCATCACTAGTTTCACGCTAGAGGACGACCTCTATCTGCTGTCGGGGCACAGTGCGCGCAGGCGCGGTATCGAGGCGGTCTGGACAAGGCCGATGGTTGTCGGAGATGCGATTCGCGACTGGGTCTGGGCTCCCGGCCAGGTGGCGATCTTCCCGTACGATGCCATGTTTACGCCCATTGATGTTAAGATCTCTCGGACCCTGTTTGCGTACATGTGGCACGGTCGGACAGTGATCTCGCGAAACCTCATGTTCGGCGGCAAGGCAAAGACCGAAAGCGGTTTGCGTTGGAGCGAGTATGGCCGTCTCACAGCAAGTAAGCTGCGCGTGCCGCTTTCGATCGTGCTCGCGTTCGTTGGCACCCACAGCCACTTCGTGCTCGATCGGGGTGGGAAGGTATTCAAGCAGACTGCGCCGGTTATTAAGCTGCCGGTGGGGGCGTCGGAGGAGGAGCATCTGCGGCTGTTGGGGGTGTTGAACAGCTCGACGGCGTGCTTCTGGCTCAAGCAGGTTGGCTACCCCAAGGGCGGCGATCCCATTGGTCAAGATGGCGCCCGGGTAAGCGCTGAGCAGTGGTCGGATCGATACGAGTTCACCGCTGGCAACCTGCAGGAGTTCCCGCTGCCGGCGGAGTATCCGTTGGAGCTGGCGCGGGAGCTGGATGGGCTGGCGCAGCGGCTGACGGCGGTGAGCCCGGCGGCGGTGGCGGCGGACGGGGTGGCGACGCGGTCCCGGCTCGCCGCGGCGCAGGCCGAGTGGGCGTCCACCCGGGCGCGGATGATCGCGTTGCAGGAGGAGCTGGACTGGCAGGTCTACCGGCAGTACGGGCTGCTCGCCGACGAGCTGACCCTGCCGATGGCCGACGTGCCCGAGATCAGGCTGGGTGAGCGGGCGTTCGAGATCGTGCTGGCGCGGAAGATCGCGGCCGGCGAGGAGACGTCCGAGTGGTTCACCCGACACGGCTCCACCCCGATCACCGAACTGCCCGCTCGCTGGCCCGCCGAGTACCGCGCGCTGGTGGAGAAGCGGATCGCCGTCATCGAGGCAGACTGGAACATCGGGCTGATCGAGCGGCCCGAGTACAAGCGCCGCTGGGCCACCGAAGGCTGGGACAAGCTGCAGGACGCGGCCCTCAAGGACTGGCTGCTCGACCGGCTGGAGGCCCACGAGCTGTGGTTCGCCGACGTCGACGGGATGGTCCAGCCCCGGCTGTGGACCACCGGGCGCCTCGCCGACGAGCTGGCCGCCGACGCGGACTTCGTCGCCGTCGCCGAGATCTACCGCCCCGGCGACGAGCTGGCGAAGGTCGTCGCCGCCCTCGTCGAGAGCGAGCACGTCCCGTTCCTCGCCGCCCTGCGCTACAAGGACTCCGGCCTGGTGAAGCGGGCCGACTGGGAGTCGGTATGGGAGCAGCAGCGCGCCGAGGACGCCGCGCCCACCGCGGAGGCCGCCAAGAAGATCCGCGACGCGATTCCCGTCCCGCCGAAGTACGCCCCGGCCGACTTCCGCAAGGCGTCCTACTGGAAGGCCCGCGGCAAGCTGGACGTCCCCAAGGAGCGGTTCATCTCCTACCCGCCGGCCGGCCCCGACAACGACCCGACGCTGCTCGTCGGCTGGGCGGGCTGGGACCACCGCGAGCAGGCTCAGGCGCTGGCGACGCTCATCGTCGAGCGGCAGGACAACCACGGTTGGGGCGCGGACCGGCTCACCCCGCTGCTCGCCGGCCTGCGCGAAGTCATGCCCTGGGTCCGCCAGTGGCACAACGAGGTGGACCCGCTCTACGACGGCTCCCCCGCCGAGGTCTACGACGCCTTCCTCGCCGAGGCGATGGGCCGGCACGCGCTGACTGCCGACGCCCTGACCGGCTGGCGCCCCCCGGCGGCCACCCGCGGCCGGCGAGGCGCGAAGTGACCGACCCGATACGTACGATCCGGACACGGATGGCCGCCGGGCCGCCCGCGCCACAGCACACGCACGACCGGACCCGAGGTGTTGCATGACCAGCCCGTCGCCCCAGCCGCTGCTGCGCGAGGTCATCGACATCCCGTTGCGGACGTCCGACAGCGATTTCGTCCTCAAGCTCACCGAGGGCGTCACCGACCCCGCGACCCTGCACAGCTACGTGGTGACCGACCGGCTCGTCGGGAACTTCGACGAGGCGCTCGGGCTGATCGCGCAGGCGGTGAGCACCGGGACGTCGAAGGGCGTCTACCTGCACGGCTCGTTCGGTTCCGGCAAGTCGCACTTCATGGCGGTGCTGCACGCGCTGCTGCGCGGCGAGCCGACCGCCCGCACACTCGACGACCGCCTGACGGACGTCATCGGCAAGCACGACGCGGAGCTGGCCGGCAAGAAGTTCCTGCTCGTCCCGTTCCACCTGCTGGGTGCCAAGTCGATCGAGCAGCGCGTCCTCGGCGGCTACGCCGACCACCTGCGCAGGCTGCACCCCGGCGCCCCCATCCCGGCGGTGCACCGGGCCGAGGCGCTACTGGACGAGGCCCGCAGCGTACGGGCCAAGGTCGGCGACACCACCTTCCTCGCCGAGCTGAACCGGGCCGGCTCGGGCGGCGGCGAGGAGGACGAGTGGGGCGACGACGCCTCCTGGACGCCCACCGAGCTGGACGCGGCGCTCGCCCCGAGCGCCACCCCGACCGGCAAGGCCCGCCGCCGGCTGGTCTCCGACCTGCTCTCGACCTGGTTCGCGAACACCTTCCGCGACCTGCGCGAGGACGCCGAGGGCTTCGTCTCCCTGGACGCCGGCCTCACCGAGATCGCCCGGCACGCCAAGGATCTCGGCTACGACGCGGTCATCCTGTTCCTCGACGAGCTGATCCTGTGGCTCGCGAACAACATGGGCGACCAGGCATTCGTCTCCCGCGAGGTCCAGAAGGTCACGAACTTCGTCGAGGGCGGGCTGGGTGCCCGGCCGATCCCGGTCGTCAGCTTCATCGCCCGCCAGCGGGACCTGCGGGAGCTGGTCGGCGAACAGGTCGCCGGCGACGTGCGCCTGTCCTTCCTCGACGTCCTCACCCTCGCCGACGGCCGGTTCGACAAGATCGTGCTGGAGGACCGCAACCTCCCGCTCATCGCCAACAGGCGTCTGCTGAAGCCGCTGAACGCCGGCGCCGAGGCGGCGATCGCGCGGGCGTTCGAGACGACGGCGAAGGTCCGCGCCGAGGTGTGGGACACGATGCTCGGCGGCAGCGCCCAGCTCGGCGCCGACCGGGACGCGTTCCGGCTCTCCTACCCGTTCAGCCCGGCGTTCATGGACACCCTCGTCCACGTCTCCGCTGCCCTGCAGCGCAACCGGACAGCGTTGAAACTCATGCGCCAGCTACTCGTCGACCACCGCGACGACCTGCGCCTCGGCCAGGTCGTGCCGCTCGGCGACCTGTGGGACGTCATCACCCGCGGCGCCGACACCCCGTTCACCGACGTCCTGAAGGCCGAGTTCGACGCGGCGCAGAAGCTCTACGCCCGCAAGCTGCGCCCCTACCTGCTCGACGCGGAAGGCCTCGACGAGGACACGCTGGCCCAGGCCCGCCGCGTGCAGGCCACCGGCGCCGGCGCCGGCGTCGACCCGGCGCTGGCGACCAAGGTCCGCCGGTTCACCGCAGACGACCGGCTGGTCAAGTCGTTGCTGCTCTCCGCGCTCGCGCCGAGCGTCCCGGCGCTGCGCAACCTGACACCTCGGCGGCTGTCGGCGCTCAACCACGGCAGCATCACCAGCCCGATCCCGGGCGGCGAGGCGGGGCTCGTCGGCAAGAAGGTCGAACGCTGGGCCGGCCAGTTCGGCGAGATCAAGTATATCCCGGTGGATGGCGGCGACCCAGGCGTCGGCCTGGAGCTCGTCGACGTCGAGGTCGACAGCATCCTCAACTCGGCCGTCGCCTACGACAGCGCCGGCAACCGACGCACCCTGGTGAAACGGCTACTCGTCGACGAGCTGGGCGTCACCGTCACCGGCGACGCCTACGGCGACCGGCTCGACCTCGTCTGGAAGGGCAGCAAGCGCACGTGCGAGGTCATCTTCGGTTCGGTCCGCGGCGCGGAGCTGCGCGACGACCAGCTCGCCCCGGTCGACTCGGAGTCCTGGCGGCTCGTCGTCGACTACCCGTTCGACGACACCGGCGACGGGCCGGTCTACGCCCGGGCGCGCGTCGAGCGGCTGCGCAGCGCGGGCGTCCAGCACCGTACCGTCTGCTGGATCCCCGCCGACCTGACCGCCGCACGGCTGGCCGACCTGGGGATGCTCGTCCGGCTCGACCATCTGCTTGCCGGCGGCGGGCACCGGTTCGACAGCCACGCCCAGCACCTGAACGCCGACGACCGCCAGCGCGCCCGCGGCGTGCTGAAGAGCCGCTACGACGCGTTGCTGACCAAGACCCGGACTGTGCTGCGCTCGGCCTACGGGCTCATGTCGAAAGACGAGCAGGACGTCAACGCCGGCTTCAGCGACCACCTGCGCGCGCTGTGGCCGGGGCTGAACCCGACGCTGCCGCTCGGCGCGTCGTTCCGGGACGCGGTCCGGCGCCTGCTCGGCGACCTGCTCGTCGACCAGTTCCCCGGCCACCCCGACCTCGACCCCGACCAGACCGGGGCGCCGGTCAGGCCGGCCGAGCTGAAGCTCGTCCTCGGCTACGTGACGAAGGCGGCCGAGGCGGACGGCGGTTCGGTGGAAGTCACCCGGGGCGACCGGATCCCGATGCGGCGGATCGCACCGGCGCTCGGGCTCGGCGTGATGCACGAGGTCCGCTTCGAGCTGGGCCGCGAGTGGGTCGACCACTTCACCCGCCGTGCCGCCCAGACGGCGGCTGACGGGTCCGGCCCGCCGGGCGCGGGCGGCTCGGGGCCGGGCGAGCTGCGGGTCGGCGACCTGCTGCGCTGGATCGACGAGCCGAAGCCGCGCGGCCTGGACGACAACGTCGCGCATCTGGTCATCGCCGCGTTCGCCGAGCAGACTGACCGGGCCTGGTACCGGTACGGCGGTCAGCTCGCGCCACCGCCCGAGCTGACCGCGATCACCCGGGACATGACGCTGCGCGAGCAGCCGCTGCCCACCCCGGCCGACTGGGAAGATGCCTGCGAGCGCGCCCAGCACCTCTTCGGGGTGCCGCGCCCGCCACTGCGGCGCGGCCGGCTGCTGCGCACCTTCGCCGAGGAGATCGTCGGGAAGGCGAAGCCCCGCTGGGCGGCGAGCCAGGAACTGGTCAGCGCCCTGGAGGCACACGCCGCCGACCTCGGCCTCGACCCGCGCACCGGGCTGGCCGCCGCGGCCGACGCGGGGAGCGGGGGCCGGCTGCGGACCGCGCGGGCCGCGCGCGACCTGCTCAGCGCGCTCGACGACCCCAGGGCCGGGGCGCAGGTCGTCGAGCGGCTCGCCCGGGCGGACCTGGCCGGCCCGGCGACGCGGCTCGCCGTCAGTATCAGCCGGGCCGCCGAGGTCACCACCGCGATCAAGGCGGCCCCGTGGGACGAGACTTTCGTCGTGATCGCCGGGTTGCCCGAGCCCTACCAGACCGCGGCCCGCGAGATCCTCGGGCGGATCCGCGCCGCCGGCGCCGCCGACGAGCTGACCACGCCGCTCGCCCCAGTGCTCAGCAGCGCCCGTGCCGACGCGACCGCCCTGCTCCGCCGCGCCACCACGGCGCCCGTCGCCCCCACCGTGTCTGTCGCCCCCACCGTGCCTGTCGCACCCACCATGTCTGTCGCACCCACCGTGCCTGTCGCACCCGCCGGTCATACCGAGCCCAAGCCCCGGGTCGCGGTCTCGCCGGTCGAGACCGTCCGCGTGGGAAGTGGCGCAAGCGCCGCACGGCAGTGGCGGGTTCGGGCCAGGGAGCTGGACCGGGCCCTCGCCGAGCTGCGCGCCCACGTCGGCGACCAGCCCGGCGAAGTCGAGATCATCTGGCGGCCTGCGCCGTGACCGTCCTGTCACCCCCGGGCGGCCCGGGCAGCGCGGCTGGTACTGCCGCTCCTCGGGTGACCCCGGCCGTCGTGCTGGGCCGGGTCGCCCGGCTGCGGCGCGCCGCGCACAGCGACCACGGCGGCGCGCCCCACGTCCTGCTGGTCCGCGCCCAGCCGGACTGGCCGGCGTCGGGGGAGCTGGATGCCGGCGGCCAGCCGGTCCGGGTGGTGCCGTGCGTGTCGCCGCTCGCCGTGCTCGAGGAAGTCACCCGCTGGGCGCGCGACCCGGTCGACGACGGCTGGCTGGTGCTGCTCACCGACGCCGACGAGGAGACGCTGGGCGACTCCGTCCTCGCGCAGGTTTACCGACAGCGGATCGACGTCATCGAACCGTGGCTCGCCGTGATGGAGGACTTCGGCGCCACCCAGGCCGACCCGCGGCTGCGCGCCCCCGAGTACCGCTGGGTCGCGCAGGCGCTGATGGAGGCCCGCCCCCCGGCCGGCTGGCCGCGCCGGCCCGGCGGCCTGCTCAGCCGGGAGAACGCGCTGGCAGAGCTGGCCGCCGTCCGGCTCGGCCTGACCGAGCTGGGCTTGGGCGCCGCCGACCTGGACATCGCCACCCTGCTGCGCTGGACGACGGCCCCCGGCGCGACCGAGGCGCTGCGCCGGCTCGGTGACGACGAGCGCGCCGGCCTCACCGCGTACCTGGTCGAGCGGACCGGCCGCGCCGGGCGGGCCCTGTTCACCCTGGTCAACGCCGGCAACGGCGAGCGGGCGCTCGCCATCGGACTGGTCTGTGACTGCCTATGGCCCCGGCACGCCCGTGACACCACCGGCATGCCGGCACCGGTCGCGGCGGACGTCGCTGCGGTCGAGCGGGCCAAGGTCCGGGTGGAGCGTTACTTCGGCGACGTTCGCCTCGATGACGCGACCATGCGTGCGTTCGCCGACACCGTCCACGAGGTGGTCGCGACGGCGCTGGCGGCGGCCCGCCCGGGCGCCAGCCGGCTCGGCCTCGACCCTGCCGGAGCCGCGTCGGCCACGCTGCACCCGGAGGATGCGCTCCCGGCACTGCTCGACGGTGCGGAGCGGCTGCTCGACAACGTAGACGCCCGGGCGGCCGGCGCCGTGAGTGACGTCCTGCGGGCCGGGTTCGACCACCGGTTGGCCGCCGTCGCCGCCACCGTCCGCGACGTTGTGACCGTCGCCGAGTCCGGGGTCGACCGCACGCTGCTCGGGCAGGCGGCACGCGACGTCGTGACCGCCGTCGGATCGCTGCGCGAGCACCTGCTGGCCGGCGTCTACCGTCCCGAGGTGGAGCGGGCCGCGATGGCCGCCCGGCTCGTTGGCTGGCTCGCCGCCCAGCCAACCGGTTCACTCACCGCCGGGCGACCCGCGGGCGGGCAGTGCCCCGGCCGGGAGCGGGCGGGCGAGCCGACGACGCTGGCCGGCGCCCTCGACGCCCACCTCGACGACGGCGCCTGGGCTGACATCGCGCTCGGCCACCTGGCCGCCGGCGACCCCGCGCCCGCGATCGGCGCGGCGTACAGCGACCTCTACCGGGTAGCGGCCTGGCGCCGCCGCGCCCTCGACGCCGCCTTCGCGCAGCTCCTCGCCCGGTGGACCGTGACCGCCAGACCGGCCGGCATGGCGGCGCCGGACGGCACGGCGGCGCCGGACGGGCCGCTGTGCGTCGAGGAAATCCTCGACCGGGTGGTCGCGCCGGTGGTGACCGCCCGCGGCGGCCGGGCGCTGCTCGTCGTGCTCGACGGGATGAGCGCCGCCGTCGCCGCCCAGCTCGCCGCCGAGCTGCGCCGCGACCGCTGGGAGGAGTGCGACCCGCTCGGCTCCCTCGGAGATAAGCCGGCCGGCCCCGCCCGGCGGCGGGCGGCCGTCGCCGTGCTGCCAACCGTGACCGCCACCTCACGGACGTCGCTGCTCGCCGGCCGACTACTCACCGGCGACAAGGCGAAGGAGAAGGCCGAGTTCGAGGGCCATCCGCGCTGGGGTAAGCGGGCTACCCGGCTGTTCCACCACTCCGACCTGGCCGGCCCGCCCGGCGCCGCGCTCGACGGGGAACTCACCGACGCGCTGACCTCAGACACCCCGCTGGTCGCGGTCGTGGTCAACACGATCGACGACACCCTCGACAAGGGTCGGCAGCGCGACGACGACGGCTGGAGCCTGGCCGACGTCGGCCGGCTGCGCACGGTGCTGGCCTACGCCCGGACCGCCGGGCGTGCAGTCATCCTGACCAGCGACCACGGCCATGTCGTCGACCACCGAGCCAAGGCGCTGGTCGCCGCGGACGCCGCGTCCGCCCGGCACCGCGTTCCCGGCTCGGGCGACGGCGAGTCTGGGGACGGCGAGTCTGGGGACGGCGAGGTGGCGCTTGCCGGGCCACGGGTGCTCGCGCCGGGCGGGCGGATCGTCGCGCTCTGGGACCCGGCTCTGCGCTACCTGGGCCGCAAGGGCGGCTACCACGGCGGCGCGTCGCCGGCCGAGGTGACGGTGCCCGTGCTCGCGTTCCTGCCGTTCCGCCTCTCCGCGGCGTCGACGAGCCGCGACCTGCCGCCCGGCTGGCGCCCGCTGCCCGACCAGCGCCCGCGGTGGTGGTCGCTGGAGTCGACGGACCTCCTCGGCGGACTCGGCGGTGGTGACACCGTGCTGGTCGGGCGGCGCGCCGTCACCGCCCCGGCCGAGGAGGCGGGGAAGGCAACGTTGCTCCCCCGCAAACGGCGCAAGCCCGCGGAGGAGCAGACCGGCCCGGCGCTGTTCGAGCTTCCCGCCGAGGCGGCCGCTGGTCCGGCGGCTGCGGCTGCGGCTGCGGCGACGGCCGGCAACCGCGAGGACCCGGTCGACCTCCTCGTCGCCGGGCTGCTCGCGTCCGAGCTGTTCCGGTCCCAGCTCGACGGGCTGGCCCGCAAGGTGCCGGTGGAGAAGGTCGAGGCGGCGGTGCGGGCGCTGCTCGGCGCGAACGGCACCCTGGCGACGAGCGTCGTCGCCGAGCGGGCCGGCGAGCGTCCGGCGCGGGCCGGCGGCTTCGCCGTGACCCTGCAGCGCCTTTTCAACATTGACAACTACCCTGTGCTGGAGCCGATCGACGACGGCCACACCCTGCGCCTCAACGCCGACCTGCTGCGCGCCCAGTTCGGGCTGACCGCATGACCGGCCCCGCTGCCGGGCCGGCCGCGCGGCAAGCGGCTGCGGGGAGGCGGCCGTGAGCGGCGAGGCCGGCCAGGTCAGCGCGGCCCGGCGGAGGGACGTGCTGGACGCTCTGCGGCGCGGCGCGGTGCCGGCGGCCGGGCTGGACCTGCTCGCGGTCGGGCTGGACCGGTTCGAGCGCGCCGCTGCCGAGGACCTGGCCACCGTCGCCGCCGGCGGGTCGGTGTTCAAGGCGGTCCGCGGCGAGTACGGCTCCGGGAAGACATTCTTCACCCGCTGGCTCGCCGAACAGGCGAAGAAGGCAGGCCTCACGACCGCCGAGGTGCAGATCTCGGAGAACGAGACCCCGCTGCACAAACTGGAGACCGTCTACCGCCGGCTGACCGAGCGGCTGACCACCGCGACGTTCCCACCGAGCGCGCTGCGGCAGGTCGTCGACGGCTGGTTTTACGCGCTGGAAGAGGACATCCTCGCCACCGACGAGACAACGGGCGACGAGACAACGGGCGACGACGCCGCGGCGCTCGATCGGGCCGTCGACGAGCTGGTCGACCGGCGACTCGCCGAGGTCGGCCGGACGGCGCCCGCGTTCGCGGCGGCGCTGCGTGGCTACCGGGCGGCGCTGGCCGCCGGCGACGAGGCGACGGCGGCGGCGGTGCTCGCCTGGCTCGGCGGGCAGCCGCACGTCGCAGCCAGCGCCCGCCGGGCCGCCGGGGTGCGCGGCGATCTGGACCATTTCGGGGCACTTGGCTTCCTGCAGGGGCTGCTGGTGGTGCTGCGCGACAGCGGCTTCCGCGGCCTACTCCTCGTCCTCGACGAAGTCGAGACCCTGCAGCGGGTCCGGTCCGACGCGCGGGACAAGGCGCTGAACGCGCTGCGCCAGCTCATCGACGAGGTCCACAGCGGCCGCTTCCCCGGCCTGTTCCTCGTCATCACCGGAACGCCGGCCTTCTATGACGGCCCACAGGGGGTGCAGCGGCTCGCGCCGCTCGCGCAGCGGCTGGCGACCGACTTCACCGCCAACCCGAAGTTCGACAACCCCAGAGCCGTGCAGCTGCGGCTGGCCGGGTTCACCGAGGCGTCGCTGGTCGAGCTCGGCGGACGGGTCCGGGACCTGTACGCGGCCGGTTCGTCGGGCAATGCGGCCGGGCGGATCGAGAAGCTCGTCGACGACGTCTATCTCGGGGAGCTGGCCGGGGCGGTCGCCGGGCGGCTCGGCGGAAAGGTAGGCGTCGTGCCCCGGCTGTTCCTGAAGAAGCTCGTCGGGGACGTGCTCGACCGGGTCGACCAGTTCGACGACTTCGCCCCCCGGCGCGACTACCCGCTGACCATCGGCGCAGCTGAAATGACCGACCTGGAACGCAACGCCGCCCGCGCCGACGACATCGACCTGGACCTGGAGTGACCGTCGAGCCGGAGGCGCCAGCCGCCGACGCGGCGGATCTGCTGCATCCGGTGGTGTTACACCACATCGCGAACACTTTGCAGTGGCCGGGGCTGCGGCCGTTGCAGGAGGAGGCGGTCGCGCCGCTGCTCGCCGGTTCGGACGCGCTGCTGCTCGCGCCGACCGCCGGAGGGAAGACCGAAGCGGCGACGTTCCCGATCCTGTCGCGGATGGCGGCCGAGAACTGGCAGGAGACGTCGGTCCTGTATCTTTGTCCGTTGAAGGCGCTGCTGAACAACCTGATGCCCCGGCTGGAAACCTACACCGGCTGGCTCGGACGCCAGGCCGCTGTCTGGCACGGCGACGTGACCGAAGGCCGGCGCAACCGGATCCGCCGCGAACGGCCCGACGTCCTGCTCACCACGCCCGAGTCACTGGAAGCGATGCTCGTCAGCGTCCGCACCGACCATCGCGGCTTCTTCGCCGGCGTCCACGCCGTGATCGTCGACGAGGTCCACGCGTTCGCCGGCGACGACCGTGGCTGGCACCTCCTCGCCGTCCTGGAGCGGCTGCGCCGGATCATCGCCGCCGAACAGGTAGCCGATGTTTCCTGGGAGCTCCAGGTCATCGGCCTGTCGGCGACTGTCGGGAACCCGGCCGAGTTGCTGCGCTGGCTGCAGGGTTCGGGCGCGGGCCGGCGCCCGGCGCAGGTCGTCGCGCCGGACCTGCCGGCCGCGCTTTCCCGGCGGTCTCCCCCGGCCACGGCCACGACCCCCGTGGCCGGGGGTGTGGCACCCGGGCCGTCCACGCCGCCGCTGAGCGAGATCGAGCTGGACTACGTTGCCTCAGTGCCGAACGCGGCAAAGGTGCTGGCCGCCCTGCACCGGGGCGAGAAGCGGCTCGTGTTCTGCGACTCGAAGAAGATCGTCGAGGAGCTTGGTCAGGCGCTGCGTTCCCTCGGGGTGGCGACGTTCCTCTCGCATGCGTCGCTGTCTGTCGATGAGCGGCACCGATCTGAGGAGGCCTTCACCCAGGCCCGGGACTGCGTGATCGTCGCCACCAGCACGCTGGAGCTGGGCATCGACGTCGGCGACCTCGACCGGGTCATCCAGATCAACGCTCCGGGAACCGTCGCATCGTTCCTGCAGCGTCTCGGCCGTACAGGCCGCCGGGCGGGTACGACCCGCAACTGCCTGTTCCTCGCCCTGAACGAGAGTGCGCTTGTGCATGCCGCCGGGCTGTTGTTGCTGTGGGGCCGCGGCTGGGTGGAGCCGGTCGTCGCCCCGCCGGAGCCACGGCACATCGTCGCCCAGCAGCTGCTCGCGTACTGCCTTCAGGAGAACCGGGTCGGCGACCGGACCTGGGTGGACGAGTGGAACGGCCTCGCGCCCTTCGACCGTTCGGCGGAGCCGATCGTGCGCCACCTCGTCCGCATGGGTTACCTGGACTCCGACGGCGGCATGCTGTTCGTCGGCCCGGAGGCGGAGCGCCGCTTCGGCCACCGGCACTTCTCCGAGCTGACCGCGGTCTTCACCGCGGCGCCCGAGTTCACCGTCCTCAACGGCCGCGACGAGATAGGCCGCACGGACCCGGTCCTGCTCACCGACCCGGTCGAGGGCCCGCGGCTGCTGCTGCTCGCCGGTCGCAGCTGGCGGGTCACCCACATCGACTGGAAACGCCGCCGCTGTTTCGTCGAGCACGCCGAGGGCGGCGGCCGGGCCCGCTGGCTGACCCCTGCCGACGGCGCCATGTCCTTCGAGCTGACCAGAGCGATGCGGGAGGTCCTGCTCGGCGCCGACCCGCCGGTCCCCCTCACCCGCCGAGCGACGGAACGGCTCGCGGTCGTCCGCGAGAACCACCTCAACGTCGTCCACCCGGGCGGCACGATGATCGTCCGAACGGAAGACCTGACCGACGTCCGTTGGTGGACCTGGGCCGGCGAACGCGCCAACCGCGCCCTCACCGCGAGCCTCGGCGACCTCGCCGACCCCCTCCAGGCCCCGACCGCCTCCTACCTGCGCCTGCGCACCGACCTGACCCCGCCCAGGTGGAAGGCAGCGACCGCGGACCTGGAGTCCCGCCTCTGTCTCCCCCACGTCACCGACGAGGCCCTGGCCGGCCTCAAGTTCAACACCGCACTCCCCCCGCGCCTGGCCGAGGCCACCCTCGCCACCCGCCTCGTCGACCTCCCCGCCGCCACCACCGTCCTGCGCGAGCCCGTCCGGTTCGCCACCCTGGGAACCTGACCGATCTCGACGGAACCGTCCGAGAACCGGCACCGTCCGAGAACCGGCACCGTCCGAGAACCGGCACCGCACGCCGGCTGCGGACCATTCAGCTCCCGTACGACACCAGACCCAGGCTGCCGGGCCGGGCTGACGACCTGGTCGCGGTCTTTCGGCCCTGCGCCGAGCAGACCCGGCGGGAGGACGGCGCCCGCGCCGAAGGCCCCGCGCCGAGACGCGACAGATGCTCGGGATCAGTCTGGTTTGCGTACCCTGAATCGCGGGGTTCCGCGATTCAGGGTGGGTCGAGGAGGCGGTATGGGTTCGGCAGGCTTCGATTCCGAACACGAGCAGTTCCGTGATCTGGTCCGGCAGTTCGTGGCCCGCGAGATCGTCCCTCACCAGCAACGGTGGGAGGAAGCCGGCATCGTCGACCGGTCGCTGTATCTGGCCGCCGGCAAGCAGGGCGTGATCGGCTTCAACGTCCCGGAAGAGTTCGGCGGCGGTGGCGTGGACGACTTCCGGTACAACGCGATCGTCACCGGGGAGCTCGCCCGGGCCACGTCCGGCCCCCCGGCGCTGAGCCTGCACAACGACATCGTCGCGCCCTACTTCATCCGGCTGGCCACCCCGGAGCAGAAGAAGCGCTGGCTGCCGGGCTTCGCGTCCGGAGAACTGATCGGTGCCATCGCGATGAGCGAGCCGGGCGCCGGCAGCGACCTCGCCGGCATCCGCACGAGCGGCGTGCGCGACGGCGACGACTGGATCGTCTCGGGCACCAAGACGTTCATCTCCAGCGGGATCAACGCCGACCTCGTGATCGTCGTGGCCCGTACCGACCCCGCCGCCGGCCACAAGGGCTTCAGCCTCCTGGTGGTCGAGCGTGGCATGCCCGGGTTCACCCGCGGCCGCAAACTCGACAAGATCGGCCAGCGGGCGCAGGACACCGCCGAGCTGTTCTTCGACGAGGTGCGCGTCCCGGCGGCGAACGTGCTGGGCGAGGTGGGACGCGGGTTCTACCACCTCATGCACAACCTGCCCGACGAGCGGCTGTCGATCGCGGTCGCCGGCGTCACGGGTGCTCGCACCGTCTTCGACGCGACGCTTGAGTACGCCAAGCAACGCACCGCCTTCGGCCAGCCCATCGGCACGTTCCAGCACAACCGCTTCCTGCTCGCCGAGATGGACACCGAACTCGACATCGCCGAGACGTTCATCGACGCCTGTCTGGCCCAGTCCGCGCGCGGCGAGCTGACCGCGGAACGGGCGGCGAAGGCCAAGTGGTGGGTCACCGAGTTGCACAAGAGGGTGGTCGACGCCTGCGTTCAACTGCACGGCGGCTACGGCTACATCCTGGAGTACCCCGTCGCCAGCGCATACCGCGACGTCCGGATCACGACCATTTACGGCGGCACGACCGAGATCATGAAGGAGATCATCGGGAAGTCCCTCGGCGTCTGACCGGCCCACGCCGGCAGGATCAGGACGGCCCGTTCCAGCATGCTTGTGCGCCCGCGAGCGGGATCGACGCCCGGTCGATCCTGGTCGAGGTCGGCCGCCGGGCCATGGTCGGCGGGCCATGGTCGGCGGGCCATGGTCGGCGGGCCATGGTCGGCGGGCCATGGTCGGCGGACAGGAGGACCTGATCGTCGACGTCGCCCACCACCGTGAGCGGATCGCCGCCGTCCTCGGTTGGTAGCCACCGGTCACTGATGCAAACCGGGCAGATAACCGGCCCAGCACGAGTGGATGGTTGACATACATTTTCCGCCCGAAAACCGACGTCTCCTGACGTCGTCCTTCCACTCGTCGCACCGAACGGAATGCGGATCAAGGAGTAGGGCTGGGGCGGATGCGTCGCGAGGCGCAGCCTGGCAGCGTTGCCGGGTCCGATTTCGGCGTAATGTTGCTGTCCGGGTGCCCAAGCAGGCCGCGGAGATGGTCGCCGCTACGATTCGCACGATCGTCGCTCAGCCCACCGCCGAGTTGGTTCGTGCCCAGGGCGATGTCGTCGCCGAGCACTGCGCCTCGCCACCGGCCAACCCGCACCGCGTCGGCAAGCCACTCCAGCTCCAACTCCCCGGACTCCACAGCGCGCGACGCGGCGACTACCGCTTCATGTACCACGTTGACACCGACCATCACCGGGTAGGTTCTTATGCGGCTTCAGCAGGCTCAACTATGTCGAGCGGGAAGGTGCCGGTGACGGGGTCGGCGCCAGGAATATGCAGCTCAATGGTGACCTGGGGGCCGCTTCCTTCGTTGTATGCGTTACGGACCACACCCTTCACGGTGGTCAGGCCGAAGGGAATGCGGACATGGTCACCAGCAACCGGCAGTGTCTGCATCGTATGCTTCCTCCTCGTCACCAGGGTCGCGGCGGGCCGAGGGTCGCCTCGATGACCGGGTTGTCGGCGGGGGCACGATGTGTCTGCCGCCACGTGCCCGCATCGCCCACGAGTACTCCGGACCACGACTTGATCTCTAAGATGACGATGCCGGCAGGGGTGACGAGCAGCAGATCGATCTCGTTGACCGAACCGGCGGTGCCGAGGAACTCCGCGTTCGCCCAGGCCCGGAACGGATCTCTGTTCGGCAGCAGCGTCCTGAGATACCCCAGGGCCGCCCGCTCCCAGGCGAACTCGGACGGCGTGCACTGCTTCCAGCGCTGATCATCCACCCGAACCCCCGCAGCATCCCCTGAGGCCTCCGGGCGAGACGGCTTCGCCATCGCGCGTCGCCCATTGGCCAGCCAGATCACCGTCCGTACAAACATGTAAGAGTAGTGCACCCTGTGTTGCCGATAGGCAACCAGGCAGCTGATGATCTTTACTCAGCCGTTGGAATCTTCGACCCGGATGGAGCGACGCCGAACGTGGCGGCACCAGCCAACAGCGCCTCAGCCCGAGCCCGTCCCGCAGCATGCCCAAGCCCCATCACACCGGACTGAAGATCCAATCACTTCGGCACAAAAAGCCGTCCGGACGGGCAGGCTACGAAATCCACCGATCGGACGTGATTGGCAACAGTCGTGACGACGGTCATCAACAGTGCCGTCGACACCATGACCATGCGGCTTTGAAGATCTCAGAAACGATGACGCTCGGTAATATCCACTACTCTGTGCCAGTGGGACTATGCACGACGCCACGATATGCTTCACTTCTGGCCGGACGGGGGCGACATGGACAACAGGATGGACTTCTTCCTCAGTTACACCACAGCGGACCAGCGTTGGGCCGAGTGGATCGCGTGGCAACTGGAGGACGCGGGTTACACGGTCGGACTGCAGCAATGGGATTTCACCGCCGGCGAAAACTTTATCTCTCGGATGCATACCGCGCTCACCAACACGGATAAGGTCATCGCGGTAGTTTCTCCAGCCTATATCCGGTCTGCGGCGGCGATGTCCGAGGCCTCGGCAGGGATCCAAAACAAGAAACTGATCCCTGTCCGGGTACAGCCCGTGGAGACGCCAGCGGCGTTTGCCGGTTTGGTCTGGGTCGACCTCGCGGGGACCAGTGACGCGGCGGACGCACGGGAGCGTCTTCTCCGCGCCGTCCAGGGAGGACGGCGTAGACCTCGTGGCGTGCCGGTGTTCCCCGGCTCCGCGGTCGGACGAGAATCGGACCACAGCCCGCGTTTCCCTCAGAACGGAGACCAGCTCGACAGCCTCGGCCGCGAGGACGGTGAACGCGCGCCGGGTCCACGAGCCCTCCTCGTGCATGCATCCGGCGACGCCACCTTCGCGGTCGAGTTAGCGGACTCGCTGCGGACGCTCCTGGTGGAGGGGGTGTTATCGGGGGTCGACATGCACCCGGTCCAGCAACCCCTCGAGGAAGACAGCGGGCTGCGGATAGCCACCGGCGTGCGGGAGGCAGAAGTCGCGTTGCTGCTGGTCAGCCGTGATCTGCTGGCGACGGAGTACGGCTCGTCTCGAGATATGAACGTGCTTCTCCGCCGCCACGAGGACCGCCAAGCCGTGGTGCTACCGGTCCTGGTGCGCGCGACGTCCTGGGAACACCAGTCCTTCGGGCGCCTTACCCTGCTGCCCTCCGACGGTGTTCCCGTCACCCGGTGGGCCAGCCGGGACGAGGCTCTCAAGAATATCATCGACGGCATCCGACTCGCAGTATCGGGCCTGCGTGGCGCCGCGGTCGATCCGGGCATCGATCACGGACGCTTCTCGGCCGAGCGGGAGGAGCGCGAGTTGGGCGAGGTGTTCAAGCCCGCCGGCGTACCGACACTGACCTTCGTCGAACCAGACGATTTCATCGAGTTCCGGCTGGCACTACGCCAACCTGGGCTCGGCATCGTCCTGGAAGGGCCGTCCGGGATCGGTAAGACAACCATGCTGCGGCACGCCGTGTCCCAGGACTGCGACCGTCTCGGGCCGGTGCGGATCCTCAGTGCCCGCAATCCCGCCCACCTCGCTGAGATCAGCCGGCTGCCTGAGGGCCATGAGGGAGTTGTCGCGGTGGACGACTTTCACCGGTTGCCGGTCGAGACTCGGGACCGCCTCGCCGACTACCTGAAGTTGCTCGCTGACGACGAGCGTCCGGCGGGCAAGCTCGTGGTGGTGGGGATCCCTGGCACGGCGCTGAGTCTGGTAACGGTGGGAACCGACGTGGCGACCCGCATTCGGGTGTTCCGGCTTGGCCGCGCCACCGAGAGCCTCATCCTTCAGATGATAGAGAAGGGCGAGGTCGCTCTCCACCTTCGCTTCGACAACCAGGCCGAGATCTGCCTGGCGGCAATGGGAAGCCTGCTCACGGCGCAGATGCTGTGCTGGCATCTGACGATGATGGCCGGTATCGAGCGGACAGTGGA
>NZ_CAUVXI010000077.1:0-12004 GCF_963555845.1 Protofrankia sp. Cas8
GATGATCGTTCCGGGATTACCGATCGAGTCTGGGATCATGAGCCGGGTGTCCATTATGGTGAGCCTTCGTGACCGCCGATCTCGCGCTGCCTCCGCAGGCGTTGGTAGCGGCTCTGCCGCGGTACACATTCGGGGCTGAACTCGGTCGCGGTGGATTCGGCGTCGTGTATGCGGCGCGGGATCCGCGCCTCGACCGGGATGTCGCCGTCAAGCATCTGCCGAACCGGATCGCTGTTGATCCCCAGATGCGCTTCCGGTTCGGCGAAGAAGGACGCGCACTGGCCCGACTGAACCACCCCCATATCGTCACGGTGCACGAGTACGCCGACGAGGAAGTGGCCGGCGGCGAGCTGGGCGTCCCGGAACAGGTCTGTGCCCTCGTGCTGGAGTACCTTTCCGGTGGGACACTCGCGCAACGTTTTCGCCGCACCGGCCTCACCATGGAACAGTCCTGCGCGGCTATGCTGGCTGTCCTTTCCGCGGTGCAGGCCGCTCACGACCACGGACTGCTGCACCGTGACATAAAACCTGGTAACGCCATGTTCGACGGCCGTGGCGTGGTGAAGGTGACTGATTTCGGGCTGGCCCGGGTAATCGGCGGGGAGACCACGCTGGCCTCTCGGGACGGCCGGTTCGTGATTGCCGGTACGCCCGGGTACATGTCGCCGGAGCAGGCTCGTGGTGATCATTTGGATGTGCGCACTGACGTCTACTCGGCTGCGGCGATGCTGTACCACCTGCTCGCCGGCAGGCTGCCCTACCCCACCGACGGTGGGTTCCAGCAGTTCCGGCGCAGACAGGCGGCCGCCGATCCGCCGCCGCCGGGGGCCGGGGTACCGGACGCGCTGGCGCGGCTGCTCCTGGGTGGGCTGGCCCGTGACCCCGACCGCAGGCCAGCAACGGCCGAACGTCTGGCCGAAGGCGTCGCGGCCGCGTCCAGGGCTTTCGGCCCCGGCTGGCTGGAACGGGCCGGTCTGCCGGTGCGTGACATCTCCCCGGCGGTCCGGGCGGCCCTGGCGTCGTCGGTGTCCGGGTCGGTGCGTCGCGACGAGTCCGCGCTGTCCACCCGGCTCGTGACGATCATTCCAGGCCGGCTGGACGAGCAGCCTTCACCGAGGATCGGCGACCTTGACTTTGCGTCCCTCGTGCCCGTACCCGAACTGGCGGGTCGGGGCTCAGGACGTGGACATCGCGCGGACCCGCCCGGGCTTCCCCCTCGCAGGCTGGCCGGGCTCGCCGCGGTCGCGGCCGCACTTGCTGTACTGGTTGCCGTGCTGTGGCCGTCGTCGCGGCCGGCGGTCGCCACCGATTCCGGCGCCACTGCCATCACGGTGGCCGGAGCCACGCCGCCGGCGGCCGCGCGGATCGACCTGGCCGAGCCGGTGGACATCCGCGGCACGGCGGTGGAGTCCGGGACGCTGAGGGTGAGCCTGAAACTGTCGGTGGCCGGCATCCCGCTGGGCACCGCGACCGGCGAGTCGGTGTCGGTATCCGCCGGGAAGCCCTGGCAGGTGCCGGTGACGGCTCCGCCGCTCACCCGCTGGCTGGCGGGAGGGGCCGTTGCGGGCCGGGTGACGCTCGACCGGCTGAACGGACGGAGGGACGTCCAGGATGTGACGATCGAGCCGCAGCAGACACCGCTGGCGAGCGCCATGGGTGCAGGCGGGGTGCTGGCCGCCCTGTTTGCGCTCGCCTACCTGGAATCGACCCGCCGACTGCTGCGCAACGGCGAGCACTCGCGGCCTGCGATGGTCGCGGCGGCTGCCCTGGGAGCCGTCTTCGGCCTCGGCGTCTGGCTGTCGGCGGCCACCTTGAGTCGCCATGTGCCGGTCGTTGCCGCGGGCGTGTGCTGCATCCTGCTCGGCGTGACCGCAGCCGTCGCAGCCGCTGTCGCGACCCGCCCACCAGCCTATAGATGATCTTTTGGGTGGTACCTTGACTACCATCGTGACCTTGACAGGACAAGGTCTACATGGATGGCGCGATCGTAGTCATCGAAGGGTGGGGCCGTAACCCGTGAAGTCAGATGTCCGGTTCTGAACTCGCCCGACGCCTGTTCGTCCCGGAGGAACGGTGGGGCTGGGAGTACGTGGACCCCGGCGTGAACCCGCACCCTCTTCATGACCGTCCACCGGTCTGGCATGAGCCATCGCCACCGGATACCAAAAGTTACGAAGACGATCTCGCGAATCGCATGCGTAAGCTCCCCAAGAGTCTAATTATTCCCGGTATTATCCTGATACTTGGCTGGCGCTACCTCGCTATCGGAGAGGTTTCTTGGGTTTTTATTGCCGTAGGATGGATCGGATTTCTGGTTTTCCAGATTGTTCGGCTCAAGCGGAAAATCGCCCAGGAAAAGGCTGGGTGGCAGGCTCATCGTGACGCCGAGTGGGAAAGATACCAGTCGGCTACCGCCGGTTGGCGGGCGGCGGTGGAAAGCCACGAGGCTGCCGACGACTCCCGGCGGGAGGCCGCGCCGTTGTTCCACGCGCTCGCGCCTCGGCCGACCGCGAGCCGAATCGACGTCTTCGGTGGTACCCGGGACGGGTGGGCGAGCCTGCTGGCGACCGTCGGGTCCTCGGTCCTGTCGGCCGGCGGCGGTATCCTCCTGCTCGACTTCAGCGAGCGTGGGATCGGAGACGGCATCGCCCAGCTCGCCGCCGCGGCCGCCTGTCCGGTAAGCGGAGTCGATCTTCCTGGCGATATCGGCAGGCTTGGGCTTCTGCACGATGTTGATCCCGAGGATGCCGCGGAGCTCCTCGCGGATGCCGTTGACACCGCCCGCCGGGGTGGTGATGATCCGACCCTTCGGGTGCTTGACGCCGAGATACTCGCGACCGTTGCCACCCGGCTGGACCTGCCGCTTACGTTCACCCGCCTCGCCGCGGGTCTGCGAGTGCTGCAGGGTCGCGACCAGGCGGACGACCGCGATGTCCTGTCACCTGGGGAAGCGGCCGCCATCGCCAGCCGGATGGACGCACTGGGCGGTGGCGAGCGGATCCACAATGAAATCCACTACCTGCGGGCGTGTTTGGAGCGGCTCGCCGGCCGGGACGAAACGGCGGCGGTCGCAGCGCCGCAGCCCTGGTGGCCGGTGCATGGGCTCCGGGTCATCGCGACGTCGAGCAACGACGCCTCCACAGCCCGTAAGGAATTCGCCGACCTGGTGTTGTTCCACGTTGTCCTGCATCAGCTCCGGCGCCGTCGTGGCGATGCCTCCCGCGACCTCCTGGTAGTCGCGGGCGGGGACCGGATGGGACTACCGGCGCTGGAAAGTATGGCCAGATATGCGGCCAACGCCGGTATTCGCCTCGTCAACCTTTTCGAACATCTCGCGGACGGCACCGAGCGTCTCATCGGTGCTGGCGACAGCGCCACACTCATCATGCAACTCGGAAACGCGAAGGAAGCTGAGACCGCCGCCGAGTTCATCGGCCGCGGGCACACGTTCGTCATCTCGCAGGTGACGCGGCAGGTCGGCAGCAGCCTCACCACTGGGACGTCAACCAGCGCGGGGGGGAGTGTCACCGTCTCCGAAACCGAGGGCAAAAGTGGTTCACGAGGGAAGGGTGGAAGGCCGAACAGCTGGAACCGGTCGGTCACGGTCGCCCTGTCGGAGTTCTGGCAGAATACCGAAAGTCTGTCGACCACCGATTCCCGCCAGGACGGCGCAGTCATGCAGCGGGTCTACGAGTTCAGCGTCGAGCCCACACAGATCCAGCGTCTTCCACCGACCGCGTTCGTTCTGGTCGACTCATCGTTGGGTGATCGTCGAGCCGCCTTCGGTGACTGCAACCCCGGCATCATTCTCCTACCGAGGGTCGCATCCACCCCTCGCCAGGCCGTACCGCCGGCGCCGCAGCAACAAAGGGTGCCACCGACCATCGACGCGCACGTTGTTCCGCCGAGCCTGGCGGCGGGAGATGCCGTCGATCAGCCTGAGATGATCACTCTGACGAAACCGCGGGAGCCGGATGCCGGGTAGCGGTGTCGGTGTCGGTGTCGGTGTCGGTGTCTGCACGAGTATCGGTGCTTTTTCGACCGAACGCTGCTACAGTGACCAAAAACATACGGGTGAACTATCATGATCATGAACACGGGGGAAACTATGGATGTCGTTGTTGCTGACGGTGGTTCCGGCGCCGCCGCTGGATTCGGACTACTACTCCTCATCGTTTTCGGCTCCGCATTTTATTTTATTCCGACAATTATCGCTGTGGTGCGCAAGAGGCAGGTCGCCTCCGTATTTATGATCAATCTTTTCCTCGGCTGGACGCTCGTGGGATGGGTCGTCGCCGTCGCCCTCGCCGTGAGCAGTGCTGGTGCCCCGGTGCAGGTGAACGTCAATACCGTCAATCAGGCCTCGCCGGGTGGGTACATCCCGCCGGGTGGGTACCCGCCGGCCGGATACCCGCCGCAGGGTGGCTGGCAGGACCCGAACGCATACCCGCCCGTGCAGCAGCAGCAACAGCAGCTTCCCCAGGGCGGCTGGCAGACCCCGCAGGCAGGCTGGCAGCCGCAGCAGCAGCAGCAGCCCTGGTCGACGGATCCCGGCGAGCAGAACTCCCCGCATCGAGGGGCATGATCGTGGCCTCCGGCCGTGCGACGAGAATTATGTTCGCACGGCCTTTGGCCTTGTACAGATCTCTTGGCCGGCTAGATTTCCCGGGAAAGCGGACCATAGGGGAACGTGTCCATGACTCCCCCTGGCGTGAACCCGTCCTCGTCTGAGGAAGGCGTGTCGACGGTGAACCCGTCCGGTCCGTACCGGGGTGGCGCGCTGTAGCCGCTGGCACGGTGCTCATCCAGGTATTGGGCGTGCTGGTCTGCATCTGGACTGTCGCCGGTATTTGGGGGGTCGACGTCCCGGTCGTCATGGTCGAGGTCCGGATGGTCGTAGGCGTCCAGCAGGTCCGGGTCGACATCCTCGGGAAAGAGATTGACGTTGTCGATCTCGCCGTGCATCTTCGAGCCGTTGAGGACGACCGGGATCTCCAGATCGCCGACGACGTGCTCGACGTAGAACGCACGGTTGCCGATGAGCCACAATGCGAATCCGGGGTCGAGCCTCGGCAGCATGTCCGAGGCGACGTCGGTGAGGTCCAACGCCCGCTGGGTGTCCGGGATCTGATCGGACGCCTGCTTGTACAGGATGCGGATCGCCGTTTCGGCGAGCAGACCCTTGGCCACCTCGACCGAATCCGGCGATGCCGAGAGCAGGTCGGAGATCCGGTGCGCGACGATCGCGTTCGCACAGCCCCACTGGCGGGCGAGCTTCTGCTGTGCGGAGAGCCGTCGGACCAGGCCCGCGAAGCGCATCAGCCGCCAGCACTCGTCATAGACGACATAGCGCTGGACGCCGTCCTGGCGCATGAGTGCCGCTTCCATCCATGCCTGCGCGCATGTCATGATCAGAGCGATCATCTCGTCGGAACCCTGGACCCGCTCGAGGTTGAGGACGGCGATCGGCCGATCGAAGTCCAGCGGGGATGTGGTCGGGCCGTCGAAGAGTCCGCCGAGCGCGCCATGGGTGAGCCGGCGCAGCGTCAACGTCGCATCCCGGGAGGAGTCCCGCAGTTCGGTGGCGGTCACCGGCAGGCCCGAGCAGTCGGCATCCGTCGGGTTCGTCATCGCGTCCAGGACGTGCGGCAACAGCGGAACGGCCTGTCGTTCGGTGGACGCACCGGTGATCTGCCGGGTCACGACGTCGAGGGCGAGATCCACGGCGGTGTGCTCGGACGGGGTGAGCGGCACTCCCTTCGCGGTTTCGATCAGCGAGGAGAGCAGTGCCGAACGGGCCCGCTTGAGCTCCCGCGCCCAGTCTGGGTCGGTCATCCCGGGCGGCCGGGGCGGGGCGTCCAACGGGTTGAGCCGGGTGGACAGCCCCGGGCCGATGTAGGTCGGTTCGCAGCCGAGCCGGCGCGCCAGCCGGGTGTACTCGCCTTTGGGATCACAGGGGACCGCCGCCTGGTAACCGAACGCGGCTCCTCGCGAGATCAAGGTCTTGAGCAGGGAGGACTTGCGCGAGCCGACCGAGCCGAACACCGCGAAGTTCGGGTTCTCGATGACCTGCTGGCGGTAGAGCTCGAACACGTCGAAGACGAAGGAGTCGCCCGACCAGACATGGCGCCCGATGTACATCCCGGGCGCGCTGAGGCCGGCGTCCACGACGAACGGGTAGATGCCGGCGATCTGCGCGGTCGTCTCCATGTGGGACGGCAGCCGTAGTTTGTGAAAGATCCGGCCGGCGTGCGGTCCGACCAGGCGCGGCGCTTGCTCGCCGCGGCGCAGCGCCGCCCGGGCTCGCCGGATCGCCGCGCGTTCGGCTCCGGCCGCGGCCCGTTCGGCCCGCGCCGCCTCACGTTCGCCCCGTTGCGGCTCCCCCCGTTCCCGGCGGGCCGCCCGGTCCGTTCTGGCTCCCTGCGATCGGTCGACCGTCATGACACCCCCACAGCCAGCGGAAGCGCGGCAACGCTGAACCCCTGGTCCTGTTCGCCGACCAGCCGGACCATCTCCAGGCGGCTGCGCGACGCCAGGGTCTCGGCCTCGCCGCACGCCTCGGCAAGGCCGTCCAGGTCGTCCGCGGAGACGGTCACGAACCCGTGGAAGCGGAACGCGCCGAACCCCGCGATGAGCTCCTGCTCACGGCGTTCCACCTCGGAAGCCTCAGCCATGTCACGCTGAGTCGTCACCTTACCGACCTTGTCCCGCATCTGCTGCTCCCCGAGGTGGGCCATCCGGCGGCGGTTGACGGTCTTCTCGGCCTTGCGGCCCGGCATCGGTTCGACGACGAGGGACACCGTCCGCCGGCAGGTCGTCTCCATGAGCAGCGGCGCGAGGAATGCTGCCGGGGACGGGACCCGCGGCCAACCGTTGATCCAGTATGTGGTGTGGAACCCGGAGTCGGTGCGGTAGTGATCCCAGGCGGCGACTGCACGAACTGGGCCGGCGATCGCCGGATCGATACCCGAGGGCAGGCCGGCGAGCCCACCGGCCCGGTCGGACGCGGCACCGCCGCGAGCATCGATCATTTCGATCGAGTAGGGATCGTAGGTGGTGCGGATTACCGCGGCCAGGGCTCGCGGCGGCAGCCAGCCGACCGTGTTGATCGATGCCCTGGCCAGCGCCGCCTCCATCGTCCGCAGCTCGCCGAGCAGCACCGTGCAGGCCGCGTGGTCACCACCGCCGGCGCGTTGGATCGCCCGGCGTACGTCCCGGGTCCGCAGTTGGAAGGACAGGAAGGTCTCGTGGCGCCGTGCCACCGGGCCGGCGGCGTCGATGACCTCCTGGTACGCCTGCGCCGCCCAGGAGCTGTCATGGTTGCCCCGGACCCGCCAATGCCGTTGCAGCTGGTCACCGGAGTCCGGCAGGGTGCGCTCCATCCACTGGATCCGGGACAGTCGACCGCCGCCGATGGTCAGCCCGGCCAGCAACTCGCCCCAGGCGTCCACTCTGGCCTGCTGGTCACCGGATTCCAGCAACGCGAACTGGCTGCCCTGCACCTGCAGGACGGCGGTGAACGTCCCTCGTCTGACGTCCTTCACGATCGCCACGTAACGGCTGTTGCCAACCGGTACCGACAGCATCACCAGGGATGACAACGGCCCTGGCAGTGCGGTCCTGGAGAGGTGGTCGGCGTCATCGCCGGTTCGGAACAACGCCCCGCGGAACACCGTCTCGCCCATCACCTTCTGCATTGTGAAACCGACAAGAATCGGCACCCACTGATCGAGGTTACGGTCGTCGACACGGACGAACGCGATGAACCCCAGGGCGCCCGCCAGCGCGAGCCACCCAGGAGCCAGTATGACCGGAGACCGCAGCGCTCCGAGGATGCACAGCATCACCCCGACCATCAGCCCCAGCTGCGGCCAGCGCATGCCCAGCAGGATCCCGCCGCGTTCCAGCGGCCCGAAGCGGTAGCTGCGTTCGGCGACCACGCCCGGCTCAGCTTCTTCCGGTACGGGTCGGGTGGATCGGCGGCGGCGGTGTGGTCACCTTGGGCGACGTCACGGGCGGCCGTGACGGTATCGACGGCGACCCGGTCGATGCCGCAGCCCTTGGCGGCGCGGCTCGGGGAATCGCGGCTCGGGGAACGCGCGCGGAGGTGCCGCCGCGCGCCGCGGAACCACCACCCGTGGCCCGGGCCGCGGTCTGGGCCGGCTGGCCTCCGCTGGCTTGAGCACCGGCGGCCTGAGCACCGGCGGCCTGAGCACCGCTGGTCTGACGTGCACGAGCGGTCGGTGTGCCAACCCGAGTCGCCGGGCCGGTTGCGGACCCGCGGCGGCTGCCCGCCCTGGCCGTGCCACCGGCGCTGACCGGGGCGAGATCGCCGGTGACGGGCCGGCCCGCGTCCACCCCCGACCCGCTCCGTTGTCGGCTCTGCAGCCGACCGCCGATACCCCGGAAGGTCTCCCGCGACGACGAGCCGAGCAGCGCGCCCGCGCCGTGGCCGAACGTTGCCGCGCCGCGTTTACCCGCCGAGCCGATCGCCTGCATGATCTGAACGTCGGCCATCCCGATCACATAGAGGAGGGCGAGTGGCGAGAAGACCGCGGCGGCCATAATCACAATGCCGCTGAGAATCGTCAGTGTCTGGTCCATGGCCGACCCGGTCGCGTCGCTGGCAATGCTCGCGCCCAGGGTGAAGATCGCATAGATGACGGGCTTGGCGAAGACGAGCGCGGCGAGGATCTCCACCGCTCGCTTCATCCAGTTGCGGGTCGACATCGCCGGCTGCCCGGCAAGATACAGCGGGATGAACACGGCAACCGCGATGATGGCTACCTTGCGGATGTAGAGAACGAGGAAGAGCGCGAACGAGAACAGCGCGACGAGCAGCGACAGAACCATGTCGAGAGCGAAGTTGCCCTGTTGGGGGAGAGCTCGAAGCTGGGCCACCAGGCTTGCGCCCAGCGGCGCGCCGTCGCCGAACGATTCGGAGATGCCGTCGCTGGCGGAAAGCAGCATCTGTAGGAGAGCCAGCACGACAAAGGAACCGATGATCGCGGTGCCGGTGGACGCGAGAGCGCGGCCGAGAATGTGCGGGTCCCCGCGCACGGCGCCGACAATACAGGCACACATGAACAGGCCAGTGACGACCAGGATCGCCACGCCGAAGACGATGTTGTAGTTCTTGACGACGTAGTCTTGGTTCAGGTCGATCGCGGTCTTCTGCGCGGCGAAGCTGAACACGGATGCCGACAGGTCAGCCGCCATGTTGGCGAACGCCGTACCCACCGAGTCTAGAAAGCTCCCGGTGCCATCAGAGATATTACCCTTGAGAGGGGTAAACGGATTAAAGCTGATCGCAATTACATTAGCGCCATCGACCTGGGCATTCATGATCCAGGGCCTCCCACGTATGTGAACCGCTGGTATCCCTCGGCAGCTCTTTCGGTTATGAAAGGACCGCCTGGACCATCGTTAGCGTCTACGATCTTCCAGTCATCCCCGAGCCAGTGTACTACGCATGTATCAGTTCCCCAGCGTACTTGAGGGAGGAGGTTTACGTCAGCATTTTCGTAAGCTCCGAAGCTGGCTGAAGACCAAATCGACACGGTTACAGCGTCGAGTGTTTTCTGCTGAACCTCGAATCCGAGAATGCGAGAGTTGAAGCTGATTTTCGGATCGTTAATAGACGTTGCACCAAAGCTTGTTGCATTCTTTTTGTCAACTTCAATGATGCGATCTGCGAGTTTGCTTGCCGCTGCTGTTTCGGATATTGATGTCAATACTGCATGTATGTGCGATGGTTCCCGATTACGAGCGAATGAGTAGGCGGCGACGTAGTTGCCGCAGGCGCTTATGGCGCCGGCTTCGGTGTGGGGGTAGCCGACCGGAATCCCGAATTCGTTGGTGCGGGTCGGCATGCCCGGCAGTCCGCGCCCGGCCGGTGTCGCGGTGGCGGGTGTCTGGGGCGGGTTGGTCCCGGGCTGGCTGGTACCGCTGTCGCTGGGCTTGGCCACGACGGCGGTGGACGCCTCCGCATCGGGCCGGGCGCTTCCCACTGGCTCGACCGGCGACCGGGCAACGGGTGCCTTCGATGCGGGAAGTAGATAGCGGCCGAGCAGGAGACCGACGATCAGCGCTACCACGCAGATTGCCGCCAGGAGGCCGACGAGACTGCGTGCATCCCAGTCAGGCTCGTTGACCAACGTCCCCTCCCTCGGTGTGACAGCCATGGACGTGCCTGCTCCGGCAACGACAGCCGACCCATCATCCCAATATCAGCCGGTCGGGATGGCAGGAACAGGTCAGAACGGCCACGGCGGGGGCGTCTGGTCGTGGTCCCCGGGGTCGAGGACCCGGACGACAGCCGGTCTGTCCAGCGCCTTGGGCTGGTCCGGGGTGCCGGACGACGCGGTCGCTCCGGTCGCGAGGAAGAAGTTGACGACGGCCGCCGCGGCCCCGACGAGGAAGGCGAGCCCGAAGCCAGCGAGCACACCGCTCTTGCCGATCGTCGAGGCGCGGTCGAGGCCCATCCGCTCGCCGAGCGCCCAGGCGATGCCGCCGAGAAGCACGGCAGCCACGGCTGCGATCACGGCATACGCGGCGAGGCCGTTGACGAGATCCTTGAGCGCGTTGATCCCAGGCGCTTTGGTGTCGTCGGGCTTGATCTGAACCTGGGCGAGGACGACCGTTACCTGCGCGGTCGCGGCTTGAACGATCATTGCTGTTCCCTTCCTGGGTTCAGGTCGGCGCGCAGATCGTCGGATGATACGCCCGGAACTGAGCTGCGATCATGTACGGCATGGCTGTGAACGGCGGTTGTGTCGTCGGTCTCATTGTTGTCGACGCCGATGTCGTCCGGCTCGCGGCACGCGTCAACGACGGTGGCGGCCAGCCGGAGAAACGCCCGCCGGCTGCGCCACCGCAGTCGGGAGAACGGAATCGGCACCGCGTTGCGCTGCCCCCGACCAGCGTTGTCTCCCCGCTTGGCGCTGTTTCCCGGACGGGTACGAGCTGCCTCCGTAACAGTGTCGTCCAGCCGTGCGTCATAGGGAATACGGACCATCGCATCGACCCGCCGAGCCAGCTTGGCCGCGGCAGACCGGGTCTGAGGCGACCATCGGCCGCGCCGGACCGATATTGCGGCGACGATCACGGTTGGCGGCGGGCCGCCAGGGTGCGTCCGAGGACCGCCTGAGCCGCGCAACGCGGCTGCCGCCTCGGCGAGATCGCCGGGGAGCGCCGGCACGACCAGCACGACGACGCCGGCTCCGCCGAGCGTGACCGACGCCAGCGGCGAGGTCGGGTCGAGCGGGGCGTCGACGAGCACGAGCGGGTATGCCGACTCCAGCGTGCTGAAGGCTGAGGCGAGTACCTGGGGGGTGAGCGGGCCGGGTACCCCGGCCGGCACCAGCGCGGGCGGGCCCGTTGCGGTGTGACCGGCCGGACCCGGTGCGCCAGCGCGTGGCCGGCCCGACGGGGGAGTTGCCGGCACGACGGGTTCGCTCGGCCGGCAGCCAGGCAGGACGTCCAGGCCTGCGCAGTCTTCACTCGGGTATGCGCCGTCGGTGCCACCGTTGATCAGCCAGCGGAGTTCACCGACCGGTCGTGCCGCTCCACCCCGGCGGGCCCGATAGGAGATCGCGTCCGCGACGAGGTCGCTGACGGTCGCCGACGGGCATGCGCCGGCGCGCTCCGCAAGCGGGATACCGAACGCGGTGTCCATGCCGTGGTCCGTCGCGTCCGCGGTGCGCTCCAGATCACCGGAGAGGTCGACGGCGACCACGGGTTCAGCGCGGACACCTGCGAGCGTCATGCCGATCATTGCGGTGACGGTGGTGCGTCCCGAACCGCCGGCCAGCCCGGTGACCGCCACTCGCCAGGAGCCTTGCAGCGGTGCGGCGGCCCGGTCCGCGAGCGACTCCCGGATGGGGATCTCCTCCCACGGCTCCAGCGCGGCGACGTCATCCCACGGTTCCTGCCAGGGCCACAGCTCCTGGCTGCGCCGGTGTTGGGACACCACCGCGGGTAGACGTGCGGACTCCGCCGGCTC
>NZ_CAUVXI010000077.1:12029-21875 GCF_963555845.1 Protofrankia sp. Cas8
CCGCGGGCTCAACCGGCTCCGCGGGCTCCGCTGACGGTGCCGGCTCAACCGCCTGTGCCCGCGTTGGCGGCGCAGCCGCGGAAGCGGCATGAGTGCGCCGCCTTCTGCCGTCCAGGCGCACGACTGTGGGCCGGCCGTCGGTGGCATCCGGCGGGCCACTGACGGCCGGCCCTGGGTTGACGGCCGGCCCCGGGTCGACGGCCGGGCGTGCGTTGACGGCCGGTGGGGGCGGCGGGGCCGGTTCCGGCGCCGCGGTCTGTTCGGGGATTTCGGTCTGTTCGGGGGTCACGGTCTGTTCGGCGATCACGGCCATGGGGCTGTCGGCGGCCAGCAGGCCTGCCGTGTCATGGAGGAGGAAGGTCTCGGCCTGGCGGGGGTCGTCGACCGCGGCGCGGTCCTCGTCGTTCGGGCCACCGCGCAACCGGCGGCGCAGGCGACCGCCCGCCCGTCCTGCGCCCGCTGGGTCCTCACCGCCGGCGCCGGCGCTGGCACTGCCGGTCCCTGAGCCGGTAGCGGACCTGGGTGTCGGGATCGGGTCGGTGGGGGCCGCGCCACGGGTCGTCGAGGCCGGACGTGGGGTCGGCGCGGGTATGCGGGCACCGATCAGCGAGACGGGACGTGCGTCACCGTCCTCACCGTACGGTTCCTGCGATACATCGGTCACGCGCTGTCGACCTCCGTGGTAGTCTCCGGCTGGTTGATGCCTATTGCCGTTACTTGTGGTTAGTTGGTTCGAGCTTTGGACGGATCGATGTAACACGAGTAGTTCAAGTATGACAAGGCCCCTTCGGGGCTCGTCACGGTGCCTTGTATGGGTGTAACTTCCGGCGCCAGCGACGATGTGCTCGGGAAGGGGGTCGTCGCGTGGCACAGGAAGGCGTCCCGGTGGCGGCGTTGGCGACAGGCAGAGATCCTGCGGACGATGACGTGCTGACGGTCGACGAGCTTGTCGCGTGGTTGCGGCTCTCGGAGAGCACGGTGCTCAAGCTCCTGTCCGAACGGGAGATCCCGGCCCGAAAGGTGGGGCACCAGTGGCGCGTCCGCCGTGGCCGGGTCCGGGACTGGCTGGACGGCAGGGAGTGATCTGTCCTGGCTCGTCCGTTGAGTCGACGCCATCCCGGCGGGCGTCCAGGATGATCGTGCTCGTGATCGCGTTGCTGCTGCTGGCGGGTGGCGGGTCCGCCTGCTCGGCGATTCGTGACGTCGCGGCTCGGGCGAGCGCCGTCCCGTCCACGACCGGACCGCCGCCGGCCGCGAACGTGCCGCCCGGCCCTCCCCTCGCCACCGCCTCACCGCCCGCCTCCACTCCGCTGGACACCCATGATCCTGCAAGTGTCGCCGCGGACTGCTTCGTGCGCTGGCAATCCTTTGACGCGCGGGCCGACAGCGGGCCGAACGCCGGCCTGCCGCGTGCCCGCGACTGCATGACCCCGGACTTCTTTGCCCAGCTCAGTGGGCAGGGCCTCGGTGACGACTCCGCGCAGGGACCGACCAGGGCATGGCTCGAACTGCAGGCGGCCGGCACCCGGTCCACCGTCGTCGTCCTGGCGACATCCCCGCTGGGCGGTATAGACACCAGGGCGACCGGTCGGGTGGTGCTGCTGCTCAACGTGCGGCGCACGACAGTGAGCGACCACACCGGCGGCCGGGTGGAGACGGTGTCCAACCCGCTCCTGACGTTGCTGCGCCAGACCGACGGCACCTGGCTCGTGGCCGCGGCGGATCTCGCGAACTCCTACGGCGACGCGCCGGGCCGGTAAGCCATGGCGTCGGGAGCCGGCCGGGTGCATCGGCGGCAGTGGTTGCTCTGGACCGGTGTGGGCCTCATGGGCTCCATCATCGCGTTCGTCTTCGTGGTCATGGCAGTAGTTGTGATCATTGCCGGCCCCTTCATCGGCAGCAACGGCTCCGGCCGGAGCAGGGTCATCACCAATGGGGACGGGATCCCGCCCGAGTACCTGCCAATGATCGTCGATGCGGCGGCCAACGCCGGCTGCGGCGAGGTCACCCCGGCTGTGCTGGCCGCCCAGCTGCATCAGGAGTCCGGCTTCAACCCGACCGCCCAGTCCGGTGTCGGTGCGATGGGTATCGCCCAGTTCATGCCAGGGACGTGGGCGCTGCACGGCCATGGGGATGTGTGGAATCCGGCCGATGCCATCCCGGCCGCGGCCCGTTACGACTGCGCGGTGGCCGCGTCCGTGGCGTCGGTTCCCGGTGATGCGCAGGAGAACATGCTCGCGGCCTACAACGCGGGGCCCGGGGCCGTACTGGCCTACGCGGGTCTCCCGCCGTATCCGGAGACCCGCAATTACGTGCGGACCATCCTCGCGCGGGCGCAGGTCTACGGCGATTCCGTCGCGACCGGTGCCCCGGTGTCGGCCGCCGCGGTCGCTCCGGTGGTGGCATTCATGCGGTCCCAGCTCGGCAAGGCCTATGTGTGGGGCGCGACCGGGCCGGACACCTGGGACTGCTCGTCGCTGGTCCAGGCGGCCTACGCCCAGATCGGGGTGTCGCTCCCGCGGGTCACCGTCGATCAGATGCGGGCTGGCCCGGTCGTCTCCGGCGTCGATCCGCAGCCCGGTGACCTGCTGTTCATTCCGGGTGCGGACGGCACGCCCGCGGCACCCGGCCATGTCGGGATGTACGTCGGTGACGGGCGGGTGATCGCCGCGAAGGGCGCCCGCTGGGGCGTCGTCGAATCGGACCTGTCGGACTGGACGTCGATCGTCGCGGTGACGCGTCCGCTCGCCGGTCCGTGAGTGTGCGGGCGTCGTCATGCGACAGCGGTGACAAAATGGGAGATTCCGTCCGCAATGCTTGCGAGCAGACTGACCGCCGACTGGACCAGACCGGCCGCGTCGGCGGGTGTGTTCGCAACGTAGAAGATCACAAACGCGATTGCGCACACCGGTGCGAGCTTCTTCATGTCAGACCTCGCGGGGAAGACGGGGTGGACAGGCGCCGTCCACGATGACCGGAGCCTGTCGCTACTCACGCTGATCCGACACACCGACAACTCATTTGAGTAACCAGATGGCTACGGGTGGTGCCTTCTGTCCCGGCCGCCGGGTGACCTCAGTGACTGATTCACCGAGTTCGCCGGGTTCATCGTTTTCATCGTTTTCATTGGTTGTGCTTCAGCACGGTCGAAATGGACCCGTCGCCGGCGATTCGTCTGACCAGGCCGTCGTACTGCGCGACGTAGACCGCGCCGGTAGCGTCCACGGCCACACCGGTCGGGCCGTAGACGCGGGCTTCGCGGGCGTCACCTCCGTCGCCGAGCACTGTCGCCGCATGTGCCCCGGCGACGGTGCTGATGCGGCCGGTGGCTGCGCTCACCAGGCGGATGGCGTTGGTCCCGTACTCGGCGATGTAGAGGTCACCGTTGGGCGCCAGCGTGATCCCGTCAGGCTCGTCGAGCGCGACATCAGTCGCCGGGGAACCGTCTCCGATGCTGCCGATCGCCGGCGGCGAAGGTGTGGCTGACGGCGTGGACGGCGTGGAGGCTCCCGTCGGTGGTGCCTTACCCGCGACGCGGGTGATGATCCCTTTCGGGTCGATCTTTCTGACTGTCCTGGTGCCGGTGTCGAGGATGTAGATGCTGCCGTCCCCGGCGACGGCGATGTCCGTCGGTCGGGTCAGCAGAGCCTGGGTGGCCGGGCCGCCGTCGCCGGAGCTTCCGCCTCTGCCGGTCGGGCCGCCGGTCCCGGCGATTGTGTCAATCTTGCCGTCGGCGCTGACCCGACGCACGCGGGTGCCCTCGGTAATGAGGATGTTGCCGTCCCTGTCGACCGCAACACCCTGCGGGTAGGACAGTTCCGCGCTGGTCGCGTTACCCCGGTTGTTTCCCGTGAATCCCTGTTTTTTCGGACCAGTGCCCGCGACCACGGTGATGGCGCCACTGCGTTCGATTGCGAAAACCTGGCCGTCAGAGGCACCGGAGACGACGTAGACCGATCCGTCCGGGCCGACCGCCACGGCGACCGGCTGATCGATCACCTCCTTTTGAGCCGCTGTCGGGCTGACCGGCTCCGTGCCGTTGGGCGGCCTGGTTGTCGACGGCGCGGTGCTTGTCGGCGTCGTCGTCGTGGACTGTGGCGGTGACCCCGCCAGCCAGATGGCGTGCCCGGCCGGGTCGATGGTGATGACCCGGCCGAGGATCGCGTTCGCGATGATGATGTTCCCGTTCCGGTCGATCGCGAGACCCGCTGCCAGCGGCAGTTCGTAGACCAGGGTGTCGCCCGCGTATGCGCCTGTGCCCGGCCTGGGGCCGGAATCGGCGAAGGTGAGCGCGAGCGCGAGCGCGGCACCGGTGGCGACCAGCGCCGCGGCGAGTGCGGCAGCCATGATCCGGTTGCGCCGTACACCGAGCAGGCGGCGCGGGCCGGGCTGTCGCCGCGTCGGATTCGGCCCTGCGTCGAGCCTCGCCGCCAGCACTGCATTCGGCCCTGCATTCGGCACCGGCACCGGCACCGGCACCGGCACCGGCACCGGCTTCGGTACCGGGCTGACGGTGTACGGGCCGGAGTTGGTGGTGTTCGCGGACACGCCGTCGCGGGCCGCAGCGGTGATGACGTCGGGCAGGGTTGTCGGCACCTCGCCGGCGGTGAGCCACCCCGGGCCGAAGGCCCCCGCCGCGGCCACGGCGAGGTCGACGGCGAACTCCTGGGCGGATGCCTGCCGCGCCAGGGGGTTCTTCGCCAGGGCACGCCCGATCACGGCGGCGATCGCCGCCGGCGCCTCGACGAGCGGCGCCGGCGCTACGTTGAGGTGGTGGTGCAGGATCGCCGCGACCGTCAGGTTCTTCTCGAACGGCGGCCGCCCCGCGAGTAGCTCGTAGACGACCAGACCGAGCGCGTACAGGTCCGTTGCGGGGCTGAGGCGGTCGCCTGCGATCTGCTCGGGTGCCATGTAACGGGGCGTACCGACAAGCCCGGTGGTCGTTGTCGCCGTGGCTTCGAGGATCTTGGCGATGCCGAAGTCGGCCACCTTGAGCAGGCCGGTGTCGGTGAACAACAGGTTGTCCGGCTTGACGTCCCGGTGCAGCACGCCTTTCGCGTGCGCCGCGGCAAGCGCGGTGGCGGCGGCCAGCCCGATGGCGCAGGCCCCTGGTTGGCTGAGCCCGGATGCGAACCGTTGGCGCAGGCTGCCGCCGGTCAGCTTCTCCATCACCAGCAGGCACAGGCCGTCGCGTTCCACGTAGTCGTAGACGCGGACGACGTGGGGATGGTCGAGTCCGGCCAGAACCCGCGCCTCCGCCACGAAGCGTTCCCGGATGTCCTCGGCCCCGCTTGTGTGCTCGTGCAGGACTTTGATCGCGACATCCCGGCGGATCAGCCGGTGGCGGCCGGCGAGCACGGCGCCGAAGCCCCCGCGGCCGAGTTCGTCGCCGACGTCGTAGTCCGGCAACGCGGCCGCCACTCGCTCCCGATCGACTGGCATGTCGTACTTCCGCCTGTTCTGCTTGACCCTCTGGGACTATCCGGTCCTGGCGATGGTCGTGATGACACCTGTGGAGTCGACCCTGCGGACCCGGTCGTTCTTGTCGTCGGCGATGTAGAGGTTGCCCGCGCCGTCGACAGCGGTGCCGGTCGGGCTTGACAGCTGCGCCCGGGTGGCCGGGCCGCCGTCGCCTGCGTAGCCTTCGGTCCCATTGCCGGCCACGGTCGCGATCCGTCCGTCGGCACCTACTCGCCGGATGCGCTGGTTGCCGTAATCGGCTATGTAGAGGACGCCGTCGGGGCTGACCGCGACGCTCGGGATGCGCAGTTCCGCGGCGGTCGCCAGGCCGCCGTCCCCGCCGTAGCCGTAGGACCCGTTGCCGGCCACGGTGCTGATCATTCCGTTTGGGTCGATCTTGCGGACGCGTTCGTTGCCGAGATCCGCCACGTACAGCGTGCCGTCGGCGGCGATCGCCAGCCCGTTCACGTTGTTGAACTCGGCCGCTGTGGCTGGGCCGCCGTCGCCGGCGAAGCCCTTGGTTCCGTTACCGGCCACTGTTGTGATCACACCGTCCGGGCTGATCCGTCGGATGCGCTGGTTGTTGTAGTCGGCGACGTACAGGGTGCCGTCGGCGGCCAGCGCCAGCCCGTTCGGTTCGTTTAGCTGGGCCGACGTGGCCAGGCCGCCGTCCCCGGTGAAGCCGGCCGTCCCGGTACCCGCGATCGTCCTGATGATCCCATTTGTATCAATCTTCTGGATGTGGTTGTTACCGGAGTCGCTGAGGTAGATGTTCCCCGCCGCGTCCAGGAGCGTCGCGGCCGGGCTGTGTAACTGTGCCTGGTTCGCGGGTCCGCCGTCCGGGGTGGAGCCACTGGTCCCGGTGCCGGCGACGGTGACCACGGTCCCGTTTTTACTGATCTTGTGGACCTGGTGGCTCGTCCAGTCGGTGATGTAGAGCGCGCCCGCCTTGTCGATGGTGACGTCATAGGCGTCCAGCCCCGCCACGGTCAGCGTCGGGCCGGCATAGGCCACGCCGGGGGAGTACGTCGCGGACAGCGCGGCTGACCTGGTGCGGTGGTTTCTGGCTGTGACCAGTGCGACACCGGTGATCAACGCGAGTACCACGGCGCAGGAGACACCCACGACGAGCCAGGTCCGGCGCGACGGCCGGGCTGATTGCGTAGGGTAGTTTTTCCATTCCGGCGGATAGCCGGATGTCGGTTGCGGTCCGGACGGCCCGGGACCCCGACCGGCCGGTGGGACGAACGGGTTCGCCTGCCACCAGCCGGAGCCGGCCTGCGCCGGCTGCGGCCGAGGTTGGCGGGCCGCCGCGGGATCGGGATGGGCCGGCGGGAACTGCCCCGGGGCGAGCCGTGTCGGCGGCGTGACCGCTGCCGGCGGTACCCACGGGTCGGCATTCAGACGCTGTCCGCGTGGATCGCCGGGCGCAGCGGTCGCCGGCGGCCGGAGACCGGCCCGGCCCGGCCACGGGTCCTGGCCGCCAGGTACCTGGCCGCCCGGTATCCGGCTGCCCGGTATCCGGCTGCCCGGCGGGTGTGGGTTCGACCGGGCCGGCGGCCGCTGCGCCGCGTGTCGGATCTCGTCGTCGAGGCGGACCTTGATGCCGGACTCGGCGAGCCAGTCCGGGCTGAACGTGTGCGCGGCAGCCCCGGCCAGTTCGAGCGCGAACTGGGTCGCGCTCGGGAACCGGGCGGCCGGGTCCTTGGCGAGCGTGCGCATGATCATCGCGCTGATGGCGTCGGGCACGCCGTCCAGCGGCGGTGGCGTCACGTTGAGGTGATGGTTGACCAGCGCGCCCACGGACAGGGTCCGACCGAAAAGTGGCCGACGGGCCAGTAGCTCGTAGAGCACCCCGCCGAGTGCGTAGAGATCGGTGGAGGTGTACAGGCGACCTCCGGTGATCTGCTCGGGGGCCATGTATCGAGGCGTCCCGAGAACACCGCTCGCCGTCGTCTCGGTGCCTTCGAAAATCTTGGCCACGCCGAAGTCCGTGACTTTGAGAAGCCCGTCCGAGGCGAACATCATGTTGTCGGGCTTGATGTCGCGGTGCAGGACGTTGTGGGCGTGCGCGGCATCCAGTGCGGCCGCCGCGGCGAGGCCTAACGCGCAGACGGCCTCGGGCGACATCGGGCCGACCGCCACGCGCTGACGCAGCGTGCCGCCGGGAAGCAGCTCCATGACCAACAGGTAGGTGCCCTGATGTTCGACGTAGTCGTGGATACGCACGACATGCGGATGGTCGAGTTCGGCGAGTACCCGCGCCTCGGCAAGGAAGCGACCGCGCAGGTTCGCGTCGTCGGCGGTGTCGAGCAGGATTTTGATCGCGACATTCCGGCCGATCAACCGATGGCGGCCGCCGAGCACCAGCCCATAGCCGCCACGGCCCAGTTCACCGTCAACCTGGTAGCCGGGGAGCGCGGCCTGCACCAGCGAGCGATCGATCAACAAAGGTCAGGTTCCGTTCGCCACCGTACGGATGACATTGGCCGCATTCGTGCCCGTCGGTGGCCGTGCCGACAACCGACATCTCTTTCTGCCTTTGGCCCTCCGGCCACAAATCAATCGTGAGTGTACGACTGTGGCCACCCGTCGCTCTCCCGGTGGTCCCGGGCGACTGTGACAAATTGGTGACAGACATCACAGTAGCTCCAGATTGATGACCTTATGGATCCATTTGTTTACTTTCTGTTATAGGGTGGCATGTCCGCGATGGCGGCGATCCGGTGCCCCGCGGCACCGCCCGCCCGGTGACTCACCCGGTGACGCGCGCGGTGACCTGGCCGGTGACGTGGTGACGTGGACCTGGCGTGGGGCATGCAGGATCGTGAGCGTGTCGCCGACGCGCCCGCGGCCATCGGACTGGGAGGTCCCGAAAGATCATGTCTCCTATCGAGCCGTCCATTGATGCTGTCCAGCACGCGTCCCCCATCATGGGAACGCCGGAATGGGCAGCGCTCGACAAGCACTTTGCCGAGATTGCCGACGTCCACCTGCGCAACCTGTTCGCCGACGACCCGAACCGGGGCGAGACATTCGCCGTGGAAGCCGACGGGCTCTATCTCGACTATTCCAAGAACAGGGTCACCGACCGGACGGTGGCTTTGTTGACGGCCCTTGCCGAGCGGGTGCGACTGCGCGCGCAGATCGAGGCGATGTTCACGGGACAGCGGATCAACACGACCGAGCGCAGAGCCGTGCTCCATGTCGCGTTGCGCGCTCCCGCGGACGCCGTCGTCGAAGTGGACGGCGTGAACGTCGTTCCCCAGATCCACGCCGTGCTCGAGCGGATGTCGGTCTTCGCGGACAAGGTCCGTTCCGGCGTCTGGACCGGAGTTACCGGCAAACACATCCGGACTGTCGTCAACATCGGGATCGGAGGTTCGGATCTCGGGCCGGCCATGGCATACGAGGCTCTGGTGGATTACTCCGACCGGTCGATACAGTTTCGTTTCGTATCGAATGTGGACGGCACCGACATCTGGGAGGCGACCGCCGACCTCGATCCGGCCGAGACGTTGTTCGTCGTGTCGTCCAAGACCTTCACGACCCTGGAGACGCTCGCGAACGCCCGCACCGCGCGGGCTTGGGTGGTCGACGCACTCGGTCCGGACGCGGTTCCGTTTCATTTCGTGGCAGTCTCGACGAACACGGAAAAAGTGACGGAGTTCGGTATAGACAGCGCGAACATGTTCGAGTTCTGGGACTGGGTGGGCGGGCGCTATTCGCTGGACTCGGCGATCGGCCTGTCCCTGATGCTGGCGATCGGGCCGGACAACTTCCGGGACATGCTCGCTGGATTCCACGCGATGGACGTCCACTTCCGGACCGCTCCGTTCGAGCGGAACCTGCCGGTGCTGCTCGGTCTGCTCGGCCTGTGGTATCGGGACTTCTTCGGTGCGCAGACCCATGCCGTGCTGCCTTACAGTCATTATCTCGGCCGCTTTCCCGCCTATCTCCAGCAGCTGGACATGGAGAGCAACGGCAAGTCGGTGGACCGGGCCGGGCGAGCTGTTCCCGTCCCCACCGGCCCGATTGTCTGGGGAACTCCCGGTACCAACGGCCAGCATGCCTACTTCCAGCTCATCCACCAGGGAACCGCGTTGGTTTCCGCCGACTTCATCGGTTTTGTCACGGCGAATCACGACGTGCGCCAAGGCGGTGCGGACCACCATGTCCTGCTGATGGCGAACTTCTTCGCCCAGACCGAGGCGTTGGCCTTCGGCCGGACCGCCGAGCAGCTCGCCGCCGACCGGGTGGACCCCGAAATCATTCCACACCGGACATTTCCGGGTAACCGTCCCACCAACACGATTCTCACCGACCGGTTGACTCCCTTCCGGCTCGGCCAGCTGGTGGCCCTGTACGAGCACAAGGTCTTCACCC
>NZ_CAUVXI010000078.1:0-3385 GCF_963555845.1 Protofrankia sp. Cas8
TACAGGATGTGCATATTAGCCCGACCACCACTGGATCCATTGCGGACCACAGCGCAGCAGGTGCGATGCAGGGCAGGGCAGTGCAGTGGGATGAGATGGGATGGGATGGTCGGACAGTCCCCATTCGGCTCGGTTCGGCCCCATCGGCCAGAGCCGGATCGCCAACCGGTGTTGCCGGCTCAGCCGACGCGGGCAGGCGTACCCGGCCGCTCCCTTTAGAATCGTCTGCGTCCCGGGAATGAGAGTGTCGACTGGTTGTGAGGTGGGCAGTGGCGGAAACAGTCGTCTTCATCAGTTACCGGAGAGATGACACCAGCGCCGAGGCCGGAAGGCTTCAGGAGACGCTTCGCGCACAGCTCGGAGACACGGCCGTCTTCCTCGACACGTCCGCGATAGGGATAGGCGACGAGTGGCCTCGCGAGGTCGAAGACGCACTCCAGGCTGCCCCAGTTGTCCTCGCTGTCATGGGCGTGAACTGGTTACGCGTAAGCGACGAGTTCGGCTATCGGAGGATAGATCAACCAGATGATTGGGTACGCCGAGAACTCGAGAATGCACTCGCGACGAAAAAGGCGGTTCTCCCGGTTCTTGTGCAAGGTGCCCGGATGCCGCCCACGGACAAGTTCCCAACTTCACTTGCTGATCTTCCCCGTCACCAGGCGGTTGAGATACGACGCGACTACTGGGATCACGACACCAAACTAATCATAAGCAGGATCGAGGCGCTGACGAATGCTCCGCTCAAGAATCATGCGGACCTCGGTCTCTACCCGGCGCCAATGCGGGAAAAACCCGATCCCTTGTCGGACGAGCGGATTGACGCCGCGCTGAACGGATCTCTGCACCGTTGGCGAAGAACCACGAGCCCGTTTCCTGGGGCCGAGTCACAGAGTCGGGTAGAACTCTTCCGCGAGTATAAGTTCAAGACGTTCACGGACGCCATCGGATTCATGAGCTTGGTCGTTCCCGGCTGCATCACGATATGGCACCATCCACGGTGGGAAAACGTCTGGCGCACTCTGAACGTCTACCTGACGACCTGGGACATCGGGCAACGGATTTCGGACCGGGACATAGTCCTCGCCCTATACCTCGACCGCGCATTCAGCGATTTTTCCGGCCGCGACGACTCGTAGCTGGCGCTCGACCCCTATCTAGTAACCGTGCGAGCGGGCGTTCATCATCGGGCTACGAATTCCAGACAAGTTCGCTGGAGGCGACACATCCACCCTGAAACTCCCCTCATCCTGAACGTCACGATCAACCACGTTTCGGAAACCGGAGAAGTGCTGACACCAGGGGCCGCGCCACACACACCGAATAGGTCAGAAAATGGCAACGGCTCCCCATTTCCGGTTGTTTTGGTTGTTACGGGAATCCTACGCCGGCCAGATCGGGCCACACCGATCGCCGTGCCAACGGAAGACAAGATGGATGTGTAGGTGCCACACAGTCTGGGTTGCCGCCGTGCCGTTGGACTGGATGACGTTGATTCCGGCCGGCTGGTGGATTTCGCGTAGGTGGGCGGTGAGCTGGTGGGCGTAGGCCATTGATGATCGTACAGAACACGCAGGGGTCACGATGAGGGCCTCCGGGATCTGACGCAGCTGGAACGGATGCGGCGGGTCCCGACACTCAAAGACATGATCCTGAGAAGCGGAACGACGGATCAGCGGGATGCGGATGCTGCGGTGGCGGCGGCGGCTATCGAGTCACCCACGACGGCGTCCAGTACGCCGGCGGCCCAGGCGAGGACGGCGCGGTCGCGCAACGGCCGGGCACCGATCCGCGGGGATTCCGCCGGTGCCGGCACCAGGATCGTACGCACCGCCTGCTTGACCACGGACCCCTTGTACAGCCGCTGCAGGCGCATGATCTGGCTTTCGCGCAGTTCCAGCGGAGCGAACCGCACCTGACGGCCTGCAACGGTGATCTCGCTGACGCCGTAGCGGCGGGCGAGTACGCGCAGCGACGCGACCGCGAGCAGGTTCTCCGCCGGCTCCGGCAGCGCGCCGAACCGGTCGAGCAGTTCCGCGCGCACCTCGGCGATGTCGTCGTCGTCGGCGGCACCGGCGAGGCGCCGGTAGGCGTCCAGACGCAGCCGCTCGCTCGGGACGTAGTCGTGCGGCAGGCTCGCGTTCACCGGGAGTTCCACCTTGACATCGGGCAGTTCCTCGACCGCGGTCCCCTTGAAATCCGCGACAGCCTCGCCGACCATACGCACATAGAGATCGAAACCGACCGAGGCGATATGCCCGGACTGTTCGCCGCCGAGAAGGTTACCAGCTCCGCGTATTTCCAGGTCCTTCATGGCAACGGCCATACCGGCGCCGAGGTCGGCGTGCTGGGCAATGGTGGCGAGCCGGTCGTGCGCGGTTTCGGTGAGCGGTTTGTCCGGCGGGTAGAGAAAGTACGCATACGCGCGTTCCCGACCACGCCCGACACGTCCCCGTAGCTGGTGCAGCTGGGAGAGACCGAACACGTCGGCACGTTCCACGATGAGGGTGTTGGCATTGGAGATGTCGAGCCCGGATTCGACGATCGTGGTACAGACGAGCACGTCGAACTGCTTTTCCCAGAACGCGACCATCACCTGTTCGAGGGCGTCCTCGCCCATCTGGCCGTGGGCGGTGGCGATACGCGCCTCCGGGACGAGCTCGCGCAGCCTCGCCGCGGCCGCGTCGATCGACTCCACCCGGTTGTGGATGAAGAAAACCTGGCCCTCTCGCAGCAGTTCGCGCCGGATCGCTGCGGTGACCTGCCGGTTGTCGCTCGGGCCGACGAAGGTGAGCACCGGGTGCCGTTCCTCCGGCGGGGTGTCGATCGTCGACAGCTCCCGGATACCGGTGATCGACATCTCCAACGTCCGGGGAATCGGGGTGGCGCTCATCGTGAGCACGTCCACCGCGGTCCGCATCTTCTTCAGGTATTCCTTGTGCTCGACGCCGAACCGTTGCTCCTCGTCGATTATCACCAGGCCGAGATCCTTGAAGTGGGACGCGGACGACAGCAGCCGGTGGGTTCCGATGACTATGTCGACACCGCCCTTGGCGAGCCCTTCCAGCACAGCCTTCTGCTCGGACGCGGAATTGAACCGCGACATCGCCCGCACGGTCACCGGGAATGCCGCATACCGCTCGGAGAACGTCTGCAAATGCTGTTGGACGAGCAGCGTGGTCGGGACGAGAATGGCGACCTGCTTGCCGTCCTGCACCGCCTTGAACGCAGCCCGCACCGCAATCTCGGTCTTGCCGTAGCCGACATCGCCGCAGATGATCCGGTCCATCGGGACGGGTTTGCGCATGTCGGCCTTCACCTCCTCGATGGCTGAGAGCTGGTCGGGCGTCTCGCGGAACGGAAAGGCGTCCTCCAGCTCCCGCTGCCA
>NZ_CAUVXI010000078.1:3696-21961 GCF_963555845.1 Protofrankia sp. Cas8
TGTCCGGCCCATAGGCGTACCCCGGCGCGGCCATCCGTGCGCTGTACAAACGGATGAGTTCGCCGGCGATCTCCTTGACGGCCTTGCGGGCGCGTCCCTTGCGTTTGGCCCAGTCCCCGCCGCCGATACGGTCAAGGCTCGGACCTTCGCCACCGACATAGCGGGTGACCTGTTCAAGCTGGTCGGTCGGGACGTAGAGGCGGTCACCCTTGGCATATTCCAGAACGAGGTACTCGCGGGTTGCACCGGCAACGGTCCGGGTGACCATCTCGACGTAGCGGCCGACCCCGTGGGCGTCGTGGACGACCAGGTCACCGGAACGCAACGCCAGCGGGTCGATGCCCTTGCGGCGGCGGTGCGGCATCCGGCGCATGTCCCGGGTGGTCACGCCGCGCTGACCGGCGAGGTCGGTCTCAGTCAGGACGGCGAGCCCCAGCAGATCGCTGACGAAACCGGTCCCCAACTGACCGCAGGTGACCGTGGCGACACCGCGGGAAAGATTGGCGTCGTCGGTGAGACGAGCGCCGAGATCGGCATCCCGCAGCAGTTCGACCAGCCGCTGAGCCGGCCCATGTCCCTCAGTAATCAACAGGACGCGCCAAGAGTCCGCCAGCCAGCCCTTGATGTCAGCGACAGCCTGCGCCGTGTCACCGTGATACGAGGTAGCCGGGCGCAGGCTTGAGACGACGGAGTTATCGTCAAGATCTTCCTCGCTGGCACCGCTACCGACGTTGAAGGGGCTGACCGACCACCACGGCAGGCCGATCTCGGCGGCACGCTGGCGGACCTGCGCGATCGAGCGGTAGGCAGCCGCGCCGAGGTCGATCGGCGCACTGCCGCCAAGCGCGGCCGTGCTCCAGGACGCCTCCAAAAACTCCTGGCTGGTGCGCACCAGCTCGGCGGCGCGGGCACGGACACGCTCCGGGTCGCACACCAGCACATGCGTTCCGGCGGGTAGTTCGTCGAGCATCAGCACCATCCGGTCGGACAGCACCGGCGCGAGCGCCTCCATGCCGTCGACGGGAGTGCCATCCGCGATCTTGTCAAGAATGTCAAGGATCTCGGGATGCTTTGCGGCAAGTTCCCGGGCCCGGGCCCGGACCTCGGGCGTGAGCAGCAGCTCCCGGCAGGGCGGCGCGAACAGCCGGTGACGGCCACCGTCGGCATCTCCGGTATCGGTCAGCGCCCGCTGATCAGCCACGGAGAACGGCCGGATGTCCTCAACCTCGTCGCCGAAGAATTCAACCCGCAGCGGATGTTCCTCCGTGGGCGGAAAGATGTCGAGGATGCCGCCACGGACCGCAATCTCGCCACGCCGCTCCACCAGATCGACCCGATGGTAGGCGACCCCGACCAGCTTCTCCACCACGTCGTTGAGATCGGCGCTGTCACCGACCTGCAATGACACCGGTTCCAGGTCACCGAGCCCGGCGACCTGCGGCTGCAGGACAGCCCGGACCGGCGCGACCACAACCGACAGCGGCCGCTGGCCGGTACTGTGCGGATGTGCCAGGCGGCGCAGCACGGCAAGCCGGAGCCCGACCGTGTCGGCCCGCGGGGACAGTCGTTCGTGCGGCAGGGTCTCCCAGCTCGGAAACACCGCGACCGAGGCGGGATCAATCATGCTCGACAGCGCGGCAGCAAGATCGTCTGCTTCTCGACCGGTTGCGGTCACGGCGAGCACCGTCCGACCACCCCGGCCCGCGAGTGCGGCAGCGGCGAACGGCCGCAGCGCAGCCGGCGCCGACAGGTCAAGCCGGAGCTCACCGACCGAGGCGATGGCACGGGCCAGGGCCGGATCAGCACCCGGGCTGGCGGTCAGAACGTCCAACAGCGGGGCGAGGGTCATAGGTGCGTCCCGAGCCTCTCGAAGAACGACGCAATCTTACAGACGGACACGACGTCGCAAACCCGGTCGCTGGCCGCGCACCGGAGCGTCCTCACGAAGCACCTCGCGACGCCAGCGCGCGAGGCGTTATGCCCAACCTTACCCGCCGAGGGATCCCCCACCCCGACGGCCGTGCTCCCACCACCGTGCACTGGCCGCGCCACGACCCTCCTGACCGTAGGTTCCCTTGTCCGGACGTCGCTACCACAGGCGTTGGTACTCACGGGCGGCCACCGGGTTCACGGTCGGGTTGATCAGTGCGGACCGGACGTTGCCAGCCCTGTCCTCGTTGAAATATGCCTCATAGGCGAGTATATCGGCATTATCAACAAATACCTGGTACATCTTCGCGATGAACAGGGCGTTGTCACCGCCGGCCTGGCCGAGCGGCCCGGCCTTCGAGCCTTCTTTCGCCACCACCCCCCACTCCGGCACCGAGAACAGCTTGTTGTGCAACCGGGCGAAGCGGACCACTCCGCACAGTCCGTCGAGACCGTTACACTGTGCGTCAAAAGTCGCCGGGTCAACACTCGGCGGATACTGATCGTAGGCATCTATGCCGATGACATCGACATAGGCGTCCCCCGGATACAGCTCGAACGCGTCAGCCACGCCGACCGACCCGTGCGCGTTGAGGTTCCAGTCGAGGCGAACCTGTGCGTCGGTCCGCCGGATCGCGGACGCGGCATTACGGTAGCACGTGATCCACAATATGGGATTGACCGCGGACCACGCGAACCCCGTGCCGTTGAACTCCCACCCCAGCCGGACGAACGAACTGCCGCGCCCCTTTGCCACCAGCCAGAGTCCGAAATCGCGCCAGTAGCCGTCGTACGCGCCCGCGGCACAGTCCGCCAGGTTGCCCCTTTCCGGTCCGGACTCCGGGAATAATGGCTGACTGATAACCCAGCTGCCGGGGAATCCGGCAAAGTGGTTGCGGTCTCGTCCGATCCACGGGCGGACGATCGTGTGCCAGCTAGACCGGTCGGTGTAGGTGACCACCACGTCGTTGGGCCGGCCGCGAAAGGTCGCCCACGCGTTCGCCTCGGCAAGCGTCCCGGCGGCCACACCGCTCGGGAAGGGGCCGAGATGAGTTGCCGGTGCGACCCGTGGCACCGGCGCCGCGGCAGCTTCATCTCCGCCGACCGTGGTTCCAGCACCAGCACCCGTCGTGGCCGTGGCCGTTGCCGTGGCCGTTGCCGTAGCCGACGCGCTGGTCGGGGCCGCTGCGCCCAGGCCGCCTGCGGACACCGGTGGCGTGCCTGGCGGGTCTGACCCGGCCTGGTGCGCTCCGGCCGGGGTCAACCGCCAGGCGGTCAACGCGAGGACCGCGGCGATGATGACGCCGGCAACGGGAAGGAGTCGTTGGTCCAACCGACCACGCCGCACCCACCCACCCCCATACCGTCCGGGGCCGCCGGGCGCCCGAAGAGAACCATGATCGTGCACCCTTTGACCATTTAATGATCTTCGATCACGCAGTCACGAATCGCCGAAGATCATCGCAGTCAACGAAAACGTTTAATGCGACGTCGGATACCCCGCGAACTGTAACGAAGGGGAACCGACGGACGGCGGGCAGCCCGGCCGGGCCCGCACCGGCGTCCGTGACGATCAAGGCTGGCGTCCGATCGTGGTGGCCGCCACCCGCGGCCCATTCCGGTGAGCGTTGCCAGGAATACGGCCAGCCCTGCGCGGGAACAACCGTGCCACGTATTCCGCTCCGGGCGGCCACCGGGTCGATCACGGGAGAAAAGAAGAAGTCGTGACAACAGATACCAAACCCGCCGGTAATGAACAGTCATGGATAAGCTGTGATGTGCCGGATATTCCGGTCGTCATCCTGTGCGGCGGGATGGGCACCAGGTTGCGCGAGGCGAGCGAGAAACTTCCCAAACCACTGGTCGACATCGGTGGCAAGCCGATCCTCTGGCACATCATGAAGACATACGGACATTATGGATTTCGCCGTTTCATCCTGTGTCTGGGTTACAAGAGCGACTCGATCAAAAACTACTTCCTGAACTACCGTGCGCAGGTGGCGGACTTCACCCTGCACCTCACCGACGACCACACCCCGACGTTTCACAACGCGGCCGGCGACGAGGACTGGGAGGTGACCTTCGCCGAGACGGGCCTACTCACCGGCACCGGGGCACGACTGGCCCGGGTACGCGAATATCTGACCGAGCCCAGATTCATGCTCACCTACGGCGATGGGCTCAGCACGGTCGACCTCACCGCCGTACTTGTCGATCATGAACGCGCAGGCCGAATCGGCACGGTGACCGGGGTCCGGCCGTCCAGCCGTTACGGCGAACTCGCCACCGTCGCCGACACGGTCACCGGATTCGCGGAAAAACCGCCGTCGTCCGGCTGGGTCAGCGGCGGGTACTTCGTTTTCGAACATGAGTTCGTTGACGGCTACCTGGACGACGACCCCGACCTACTCCTCGAACGTCGGCCACTACAGCGACTCGCGCACGCGGGCCAACTCACGCTGCACGCTCACGAGGGCTTCTGGATGGGTATGGACACCTACCGGGACTGGACCGAACTCAACCAGCTCTGGGACTCCGGCACCGCACCCTGGTGCGTCTGGAAACGTTGAGTTCGCGTGTCGCGCATTCTCGACGAGACGACCAGTGCGCTCGGGACGCACCTGTACGAGCTGGTCGCCGAGCTCACCCCCGCGATGCGCAGCATCACCGGCAACGGCGTACGCAGAACGCTGGCCACGGTCCGGCGGGCACTTGACCCGGCGGTCCCCCTCACCGTACGTGAGATTCCCACCGGCACGCCGGTGCTCGACTGGACGGTGCCCAAGGAGTGGAATGTCCGGGAGGCATGGCTCGCCGGCCCGGACGGTCAGCGCATCCTTGATGTCGCCGACCATCCACTGCACCTGGTGAACTACAGCGCACCGACATACACCCGGCTTGCCCTCCCCGACCTGGCACCGCACCTGCATTCCTTGCCCGACCGACCCGACTGGGTGCCGTACCGCACCTCCTACTACCGCGAGACCTGGGGTTTCTGCCTACCCGACCGGCAGCGGCGCGCGCTTGCCGAGGGTGAGTACCAGGTGCACATCGACACGACGCTCACCGACGGATCACTGACCTTCGCCGAGATCCTCCTGCCCGGTAGCGGTCCGCTCGAGTTCCTCCTGACCACCCACGTCTGCCACCCGGGCATGGCGAACGACAACGCCTCCGGTATCGCCATGGCGACGCTGCTCGCCGGGGCACTCGCGGACCGGCCCCGGCGCCTGACCTACCGGATCCTGTTCATCCCCGGGACGATCGGGGCGATCACGTGGCTCGCCCACAACCGCCACGCCGTCGAACAGGTTGAGCACGGTCTCGTGCTGACCGGGCTCGGCGACCGCGGACAGCCGACATACAAACGCAGCCGACGCGGCGACGCGGTCATCGACCGGGCCGCGACGCGGGCGCTGAAAGAAACTGATCGACCGCACCATGTGGTCGACTTCTCTCCGTACGGGTATGACGAGCGCCAGTTCTGCTCGCCCGGTTTCAACCTGCCGGTAGGCCGTTTCGGCCGCAGCCAGCACGGCGAGTACCCGGAATACCACACCTCCGCCGACAACATGGACCTCGTGACGCCGGAAAGCCTTGGCGACTCTTTCGCGATCATCATGCGTACGATCGAGATCTGCGAGCGGGACCGGACCTGGACCAACACGTCCCCGTTCGGGGAGCCGCAGCTGGGACGGCGGGGTCTGTACCGCTCGATCGGCGCCACCCTTGGGCGCGATGCGGTCGAAATGGGCCTGCTGTGGGTCCTCAACCTCGCCGACGGCACCAACAGCATGCTTGACATCGCCGAGCGTGCGGACCTGCCGTTCGACACGGTCGCGGACGCGGCGGACGCGCTCGCGGCGGTCGGTCTGTTGACCTGACCAGGCCCGGGCGTCACCAGATGTCGCGCGCGAACCAGGTCACCAGGAGCAACCCGAGGTAGACGACAACCGGGCTGAGCAGACTGCTGGACAGCACCGTGAAGAAGACCAGTACCGCACCGGAGAGGACGAACGACGGGGATCCGCGCGCGAACGCCAACACGACGAGTGCGAGGAAAGCCGTCCCGCCGACGAGGCCGTATTCCAGGACGAGCTTGGGCAGCATGGCATAGTTCAACGGCAGGCCGGTGTTGTGCATGAACTGGTCGGCGTCACGGTCGGACCAGCCCGGACCGGAGCCGAAGAGCACGGTCAACGGATCGCCGCCGAGCCGGTCGAAGGTCCGGGTGTAGGGCTGGACGAAACGCAGGCTGCCACTCGAACTGCTCGTGGACGTCTCGGTGGCGCGCTCGGCGAAGACATCCGCAGCCGGCGTGAAGCTCACGATGGTCACGACCAGCGCGAGACCCGTCGCCGCCGTGATCGCAAATCGAGGTCCCTTGTGGACCGCGAGCAGCACAAGCGCGGCGGCCAGCAGAATCACCCCGGTGCCCGAGACCGTGGCCAGGATGGCCACGACGAGTAGCAGCAGTCGCCACCAGCGGACACCCCGCAACACCGAAACGACCAGACCGATGGCGAGGAACTGCGAACAGAAGGACGGCTCCAGGCAGACGAACGCGTTCGCCTTGAACAGGTTGGAGCCGTAGGCCACCGGATATGACGTGTTGAAGTTCCGCATGACCAGGTCGGGTGGGAGAATGCCGCCGATGATGTCGCGGTAGTGCCAGCCCGCGAGCTGCAGGCCGAACTGCGCCACCGCGAGTCCGGCCAGTACCGCCGTCATGATCGCAAAACGGTCCAGTACCCGGGGGAACAGCGTCGCCGATACGTCGGCGCGCAGGCCATAGCAGAACGGCGCATAGGTCACCACCAGCAGGAGCAGCGACGTCAGTGAATTGTCGTCAAGGCCCCGGATGAACGCGACCGACGCCGCGCTGACGCACGCCGCCATGGCGATCAGGTAGGCCCTGGTTCGGCCCATGTTGGCCGCGAGGTCACCCCACGCGAGCAGCACCACGGCGCCGGCGAGAACTCCCGGCAGCATCAGTGGCACCTGGGTGGAACCCACCGGGACCGCCAGCCGCTGGAGAAAGACCTCACCGAACAGCAGCACCGTCAGCAGCCGTAGTGTCCGGCGGTCGGCGGCGGGGTCGGTCACCGCCGCCGGCGGCTCAGGGATCACCCAGCTCCGTGGAATGCGGGTTGTCAAACGTGTCACCATGGACAGCCATCCGGCGCCGACCAGGTGGTCCGTGTGACCCCTCTGGTCGCGCCGACGGTCCGGGCGTCAGCCACCCGTGCCGCCAACCGCGAAGTGCCGCCAAGCGCCGTCCAGGCGCTCAATGCTTACCGGTGGGACGGACATATCTGTCCGTAGTCTCCCTGTCGCCGCGCCGGCGACGCCCGGCGTCCATCGACGCCCTCGACGATGCGCCCGGCGCGGAGGCAGCACGACCACCGGCACCCACGATCGGGCCGACAACGTCATCGGCGACGCGCGCGGGCGCCGCATTGCGCGCGGACCGACGGACGCCGGATCGGCCGTCGAAGACCACGCCCACGATCCGCCCCGCCAGGGCCGGCCAGTGCCGCGGCACCCGCGACAGCTCCTTGAGCAGGGAATCGCCGCTGGCGACAACGATGATGGCATCCGCCTGCGCGGCGGACACCGCTGTCGTCGGAAGCTCGCTGAGCGCCGGCGTCAACAGGATGACAAGATCGACAACGGGTGCGCGGTCCGCCAGGATGGGCGCGAGCCCACCGGGCCGGGCGGCCCGGGCCGGCGCGACCCGGTTGTACAGCAGATGCCCTCGTCCGGTGCCGGATGAGCGGGCCAGGCAGGTCGGCTCGTGCGCCCAGCGGGGCAGCTCACCGGAAACCGCTCGAGGTAGGTGCTCCAACGTCGCGCGGACGTCGGGCTCCGGGGAGGCGTCGATGATCAGCACAACTCCCTGATCGTCTGACCAGCTTGCGCAGACGGCCGCCACCAGATCGACACCCAGATCGCCTCGCATCGCCGGAACGAGCGCCACCACTTTGACGGTTGGTGCCAATACCGCGGACATGGCGGAGACAAGCGTGTCGGTCGGGAGTCCGCTGCCGCGCCGATCGGGAATTTCCACAAGAAATGGCGCATCAAGGGCAAGGGCCGCGCCGCGCCCGTCGAGAACCGTTGGCCGGCGCAGATAGGCGCACCAGACCACTGCCGCCGCCAGGAACATCCCGACCAACGCGCCAACCAGAGCGTCACGGAACAGCTGCGGTGCGACCTTGCCATCAGAACGCGGAGCTTCGGCCAGCGTCACCGAACCGGCCCTCAACGCGGCGTTGACCTGTGCCTCGGGAATCCGTCGGTTGAGATCGGCGATCTGTGAGTTGAGGTTGCTGATCTGGCTGGCAAGAACCTGTTCGTCCGCGTTACGAGGCAGAGCCGCCTGCTGGGCCTGCAGCCTCTGGAGGTTCTTGTAGGTCTCGTCCCGCAGCTTGGTAAGCCGATCGACAGCGCCACTGCTGTCCGCCCCATACTGGGAGAGAAGTTGCTGATAGGCGCTCTCGGTAGCCTGGACCAACCGCACCGACTGCTCGTCGGTGCCGCCGCTGCCGACGATCGTGAAAAAGTAGCCTCCCGCCGACGGCGTGACCTTCACCCGTTTGGCCACATAGGGCCGCGACACCTTGAGCTGTTCGGCGATCAGGTCCTGAGCCGCGGTGGAGGCGGCGAACTGGGCCTGGGTCTGGACGACCCGGGTGGCATCGACCGAGCCCCCGCCGAGCGCCGCGTCGGAGGTGCTCAGGAACACCCGGCCCGTCGCCTGATACACCGGAGCCTGCCGCTTGGCAAGGATGAGCGTCAGCGCCGCGCCGATAACCACCGCGATGACAATCGCCAACCAGCGGCGTCCCAGGACCCGCAGCAGGGACACCCCCGCAAGGCCCCGGGTCGCCTCCGCTGACGGCTGCGCAACCGGGGTCACCTGCGCGCGCCCCTCGCCTCAGGTGAGATCAGCACCTCGAAGATCCCACGGGAACGAAGGGATCGGCCGCCCTCGTGCCACCCGGATCGCGAAAACATCGCAGCCCCCTGTTTCTGATGGCCCGGATGCGCACAGAACCATGATCGCGCATCCTTCGGCCAAGACTCCCTATCGCGGCCGCCGGATACGCGCAGAACCATGATCGCGCATCCTTTGGCCAAGACTCCCTATCGCGGCCGCCGGATACGCGCAGAACCATGATCGCGCATCCTTTGGCCAAGACCCGTCCACCGCGCACACAATTCCATGGCGACGGAGCCAGCTTGTGAGCATAGCTCGTTGCGCACAGTCGCAACCGGGTGCCCCGAAACGTCGGTGCACAGCTGCGCAAACCCCCTGGTCATCTCCTGGAACCTGCTGTGAAACAGGCTCCTGTCAGGCCCCCGGTTTCGGGGCCCACGACGTCTCCTGACCACGACTGCGTGACCAGTGCTCGACCGCCGTAGCCACAGCGGCCCAGTCGGTGCCAGGTGCCAGGAACCGCTGCTCCATATGCGTGACCAGATCTGGATCAGGTGCCACCAGGGTCCGCCGCGCGTGTTGCGGCCGCGCAAGTGTGACAGCGTTGGCGGCGGTCCGTACGCCGATCAGCGCGACCCGGCGAGCCGCGGCCCGAGACCGCCCCATGTGCCCGGGATCCGGCCTGCCGCCAGCGAGTTCCCGCAGGCCGAACGGCCGGTATCCCTGGTAGGCCAGACAGGTGGCCTGGTCCCATGCCTCGCCGAGGAACGGGGAGGTACGCAACAGTCGCTCGTCGGCGAGCACCGCCCCGAGCCGGGCCCCGAACGTGCTGGTGGCGCTCACCGCCCGGTACCAGCGCGCCGTGCCCAGCAGGACCGCATCGGGATCACCCTGGGAGCGGGTCGCCGAACTGATCAACGGCGAGCATCGGGTGGCCGCGGGATCAAAACGCATCGAGCTGTAGAGAGTGAAGTAATCGGCGCGGTCCAGCTCGTTCGCGGCCCGGACGAGATCGCGCAGGCTCGCACCGGTATAGAGGTAGTCGTCCTCGGAGAACCAGACAAGATCGGCTGGTGACCAGCCCCGCTGCCGAGGTAGTCGCAGCACCCACCGGTATGACGACCGGTTGCTGCCGCAACGGACACTGAGAACCTCGCCCGCTTCCGACATCATCTCCAGGCGGCCGGCGGGAACCGGCCCGTCGTTGACGAAGACAAGCTCGGTCTCAATATCGACATTGTCCACCGCGCGCAACAGTGACGCCAGCGCAAGGGACTTGTTGTAGAAGTCCGGTCGGTCCTTGCGGTTCTCGCTGCCGACGGATCGATAGATGATGTGCAGTCTCACCGCGAACTCACGATATCTCACCGCCCGCCCCGACGATGCCGACCGGTCAACATACCGTCCGCATCGCCTCTGGCCCTCTGGACCCGGCCTTCTCGCCAGACCCGAGCAGGTCACGGGTTGGAACCTCGGCCCGGTGCGCGGCTCGGTGCAGCAGCACGAACCACAACGGCACGGTCATCCAGAAAGCGATGATGTACCCGACGACGGCCCCTTGCAAACCGTAGCGCGCCAGACCGGCGACCGGGAAAACGAACAGGGCCGGCGCGAGCACACAGTGGGCGCGGAAAGTGAGCTTGGGCTGGCCAAGCGCATAAAGCATGCACGCCGGACCGACCGTGGCAGCCGCCCCCGCCTGCTGGATGATTGTCAAAACGAGTATGCCACGGGTCTGCGCCCACGTGTCACCCAGCAACGCGACGCCCACGCGGTCGGGAACAAGAAGGAACAACGCGCCCCACAGCACGCCGGCACCGACGACCAGACATGAAAGCATGGTCGCGGATCGAATGCGGGCGCGGGCGGACATATCCCGCCGACGGGAGAACTCCGGAATCGCAAAACTGATGATGCCGACGGCGAGAATCGTGGTCGGGCCGAGGAGGGTCTGGACCCCACGCAGCGCGCCGACCGCGATCGCGGTGCCGAATACGCCGATCAGCAGTGTCGACCCCTGCTGGGCACCCTGAACAGTGATGTACTCGGCGCTCATGTAGCCCGCGACCTCGCGGTGCCGTCTGATCCATTCACGGGACCTGACCGGTGCGGGCCAGAAGCCGGACTGGACGATCCCCACCAGGGCTGCCGCCGCGGCGGCTCCACCCCAGACGAGCAGATACGTCGCGGACGACCCGACGCCATGACGGAGCAGGAAGAACACGCCGCCCAATTGGATCACGGTCCACACCATGTCGTTCACGGCGGCCTTCGCGGGCCTGCCTTCGGCGATGAACACGTAACGCCACGCATCCTGCAGGAGCAGGCCCGGCATGACCAGACCCATCGCGGCTATCGCCGCACCGACCGTGGTGCCCAGCACCGCACCGACGGCTACCAGACATCCACCGGTGATCATGCCGAGAACCAGCGCCGTGCCGGTCGCCGCGGCGCCCGCCGCCCGGAAGATCCGCGGGGCGGCGTCGGCATACTTCATGCCCAACGGTGATGTGCCAGCCGCCCGGGAGAACCCGACGACCAGCGCGAACAGCGCGAAGGCGATCGAGAACGCGCCGAACTGGCCCGCCGAAACCCGGCGGGCGACCGCGAAGGCGATGAGCGCGTTGGTCCCGCTGGAGATGACCTGGTCGCCCAGCGTCCACATGGCCTTGGACCGCCCGGAGGCTACGCCGCTGCCCTGTCGCCGTCGGCCGTGGTCCGGTGTCAGCAAACGACCGGTCGAGGAACAGGCACGATGAACTTGCCGCCACGCCGGGCGAAGGCGGCCTGCTGCTCCATGATCTCGTCCCGGACATTCCAGGCCAGCAGGAGCAGGTAGTCGGGTCTGCGCTCGGCCAGGACCGCCGGGGCGAGGATCGGCGTACGCGCCCCCGGGATGTACTTGCCCTGCTTGTGGACGTTGCGATCGACCACGTACTGGACGAGATCGGTGGTGATGCCGCTCGAGTTCAGCAGGGTGGCGCCCTTGGCAGCGGCGCCGTAGCCGGCCACCGTCCGGCCTTGTCCGGCCAGCTCTCGCAGCAGAGCAAGCAGTTCGGCCTGGAGCTCGCGCACATCAGCACCGAAGCCGGCGTAGCGCTCGAAGGTGTCCAGGCCGGCCGCGCGTTCACGTTCAAGGCGCTCCCGGACCTGCGGCGACTCCCGATCGGCCGCGGCCCGCCGCAGCCGCCAGCGCAGCGTGCCACCGTGAAGTTCGGGAAACTCCGCCACCTCGACGATGCTGAGTCCGTGGCGACGCATGAGGGTGTCCACGGCGATTGTGGAAAAGTAACAGAAATGTTCATGGTAGACCGTGTCGAACTCGGTGTTGGCAAGCAGCGCCCCCACACCCGGGTTCTCCACGGTGATGATTCCGTCGTCCGCGAGCAGGATTGACATCCCCGCGACGAAACTGTTCAGATCAGGTACGTGCGCGAGCACGTTGTTCGCGATGATGACGTCCGCGCGCAGACCATCGGCAACCAGCGCCCGGGCGAGGTCTGCGCCGAAGAACTCCGCACGGGTCGGCACACCGATCTTACGGGCCGCCGCCGCTGGACCCGGTGACGGTTCGATACCGAGCACCGGAATCCCCCGCTCGACGAAGGCCCGCAACAGGTAACCGTCATTGCTCGCGATCTCCACGACGAGACTGCCGGGACCGAGGTTGTGGCTGGCGATCAGATCGATCACATGCTTTTCGGCATGCCGGCAGAGCGTGTCACTAAACGATGAATAATACGGATAGTCCGCGTCGAAAATCTCCTCCGCCGGCAGGGCATGGGTGAGCTGGACCAGTGCGCACGACTCGCAGAAGCCGATTTCCAGCGGGAAGACCGGCTCCTGCCCGGCGAGGTCGTCGGGCCGCAGCAGCCGGTTGGCGATGGGAGTACATCCAAGCGTCAGGAACGGGCGCGGCGACGGCCCACCGCACGAGCGGCAGGCCGTGACCGGCACGGCCACGGCCTGTCCACGGGTCACTGACTGGCCGGCGTGCTCGGTTGACATGCGGTCCCCTCGTGCATGGTATTTATGGCTTTAGGTACGATCTATGGCTTTAGGTATGATCGATGGCTTTGGGTCGGATGGCTGTGGCGCCCGCGCGAATGACGGACCGCCTACCACGGGTGATGAACCCCACCACCGGTCAGCCGGCGGCAACCGGTGGCTCATCGAGCAGCGCCCAGGCACGGTCCTTGGCGGAGACGACCGTAGCAGTCAGCGGCCAGCGGATTGCAAACCGCGGGTCGTCGTAGCGGGCACCGCGGTCATGGCCGGGTTCGAAGGGTACGTTCATCTGGTAGGTCGCTTCGGTGGCGTCGACGAGCGTCTGGTACCCGTGGGCCAGACCAGCCGGAACGAACAGGGCCCGGCGGTTGTCCGCGGTGAGCTCGACGGCGACGTGGTGAAGGTAGGTCGGTGACCCGGGGCGGACGTCCACGGCAACGTCGAACATGGCCCCACGGGTACAGCGCACGAGCTTGGTCTCCCGCACCGGCTGCGCCGCCCAGTGCATCCCACGGATCGTCCCGGCGATGTGGTTGAAGGCGACGCTGCACTGGGCCACCTCGGGCGCCAGGCCCGCCGCGACGAACTCGCGTGCGCAGAAGGTCCGGGCGAAAAGACCGCGGGAGTCGGGTAACGGCTCGGCATCCACGACGAAGACCCCGGCCAGCTCGGTCGACATTATGATCATCAATACGTCCAAAATAGATCGTCATCGACCTGGCCGGTGTCGATCAGATACTGGAGCTGCTTGATCCGGATGTGCCCGCGACCCGTGAACGTCTCCCCGGCAAGCTGGATGCGCGCGAAGACGTCGTGCAACTGCCTGACCCCCAGCGGGGCATCCCAGTCGCAGGAGAAGCCGGGAAGCGCATCATTGATCTTGTCAAAGTCGACCCGATAGCTGCGGGTGTCCCCGCCGTTGGCACCGAAGCTCAGCCGACAACCGGTGAAGACGCTCGCGACCGCGTCCGCGATCTCCTTGATCTGATAGTTCTGCGTGCTGCTGCCGACATTGAACACCTCGTTGTGGATGAGCTCACGTGGCGCGGCAAGCACGCACCGGATGGCCTTGGCGATGTCCAGGCCGTGGACCAGCGGACGCCACGGCGTCCCGTCGCTGGTCATCGCGATCTCGCCGGCTGTCCAGGCGACTCCGCAGAGGTTGTTGAGCACGATGTCGAACCGCATCCGGGGAGACGCGCCGTACGCGGTGGCGTTACGCAGGAACGTGGGCGAGAAATCCTCGCCTGCCAGGGACGCGACATCGCGTTCGACCCGAGCCTTGCAGCGTGCGTACGGCGTCTGCGGGTTCAGAACGGCGGTCTCGGTGACGTTGAGGCCCGCCGCGACGCCATACACGCTGCACGACGACATATAGACGAACCGGGACACCCCGGCATGTTTCGCGAGCGTCGCCAGTCGGACGGAACCCTCGTGGTTGACCTTGTAGGTGACCTCCGGTGCGAGTTCACCCAGCGGGTCGTTGGACAGTTCGGCCATATGCACGATCGCGTCCACACCGGCCAGATCCTCGATCGTGACACGGCGTAGATCCTTGTCGAGGGTCTGCGGGCTACGGTCGGCACCCCGGTAGAGCCAGCCGAACTTGTAGTAGCCCGTATCCAGGCCGAGGACCCCGTGGCCGGCACGCATCAGCTCGGGTGCGACCAGGGCGCCCAGGTAACCCTCGGAACCGGTGACAAGCACCTTCATCCGCGTGTCCTCCTCGCGCCGGAGCCGCCGGAGCCGCCGAAGCCGCCGGAGCCGCCGGGCGGCGAACCCCGTTGGGGGATACCCACTTCAGTCGGATCATCACGTCAATCGAACCCGAGAGCGGCCAGCAAACACCTGCAGTGATATGGCACACTCGCAGAGTGCACAACGTACAGTCAGTCACGGTGATATCCCCCGACGGTCAACAGGAATGGCCGTTCGAGCTTGTGCTCGTCAGCTATCACAGCCGAGATCAACTCGAACAGATGCTCGCCAGCCTGCCCGCGAACATCCCGATCGTGATTGTCGACAACGCCTGCGGCGCGGACCGTGTCGACGAACTCGTTGCGGACATGCCGTGCGGTCGTTATGTGAACTCCGGTGGCGGCAAGGGGTTCGCCAAGGCCGCGAACATGGGGGTGCGGACGTCGCACCACGAATATCTGATCTTCGGAAACCCGGACAGCCGACCATCAATTGAAATCATGATCAAGCTCGTGGACGACGTCCGCAATGATCCCGGCCTCGCCGCCAGCGCCGCCACGATGACAGGCCCGGACAACCGGCCGGAGCTGGGCAACGGCGGCTGGGAGCCGACGCCTCGTCGGGTCCTCATGCACGTGATCGGAGCGCACAAGATTGCCCCGACCGTCGGCCTGTTCGCCCGCCCCGAGCCCGGCCGCCCGATGAACGTCGACTGGCTCACCGGGGCCTGCATGGCCGTCCGGCGCGAAACATTTCTTACTGTAGGCGGATTCGACGAAAGTTTCTTCGTCTACAACGAAGACATGGCGCTGGGACGGCGGGTCCGTGAAGCCGGCCTGCGCCAGCGGCTGCGGACGGATCTGCTGGTGCCGCACAGCGCGGGTGGTTCGGGCGCACCGAAGATCTGGATGCTGCAGATGCGCGGCGCGTCCATGATGAACTACCTGGCCATGCACAACACCCCGAGACGGGTGCGGCAGATGCAGGCGATGCTCGTGGCCGGATACGCGGGCCGCACGCTGCTGTCATGGGCGCGCCGCAACCCGGCCGCCGCGGCCGAACACCGCTCATATCTCAGGGGGCTCCTGGCCGGGCCACCCGCGCCATAGCCGACCGCATCCGCTCCAGCAGGATGTCCCGGTCGAGCTCACGGGCGACGAACGCGTGGCCGGACGCGCCGATCCGCTCGGCCAACCCGGGCGCGTCCAGCAGCCTGCAGACCGCTTCGGTGAACCCGGTGGAGTCGTCCGCGATCAGCAGGTCACGCCCTGGTACCCACCCGAGGCCACGGCCGCCGACCCGGGTGCTCACCACCGCAACCCCAGCCGCCATCGCCTCGACCACCTTGATGTTGACCCCGGAGCCCGATCGCATCGGGTTCAGCGAGACCGCCGCGCCGGCGATGTATCCCTGCACGCTGGTGACATCGGTGTGGACGCTGACCCGGTCGTGACCTCGCAACCAGGCCACCAGCCCGGGGTCCCCCCGCCGGCCGACGACCTGGAGCGAGGCCTGCGGGTGTCGGACGCGGACGGTCGGCCAGCAAACCGTGAGGAACCACCGCAGCGCCTCGGTGTTGGTCGGGGTGTCCAGCGATCCGATGAACAGCAACCGGCCAGGGTCGCGCTCGGTCACGACATGTGCGGCGGACGCCGTGGCCACCTGGGCGGGCAGGAAGGGCGGCAGGTGGATCGCGCGCGCACCACAGCGCTCCCTGCGCCAGGCATGGTCGTCCACGGAGATATCCGCGATACAGGTCACGGTCGGCGAGCTGTGCAGAACACGCTCGGCCCTGCGGAGCTTGCGATATTCAAGTTCGTAGGCCACCGCCCGCGGCCCCGTGGCAGCGCCCGCCAACGCCCGGAAGTACTCCGAGTCGATGTTGTGGGCACGAACGAGGTGCGGGATGCGCCATGCGCGGGCAACCTGTTCGCCCAGGTGTGCGACCCGGCAGCTGTAGCTGATCACAGCATCGGCGGATGGCGGTGTGACGGCAAGAACACGCGCCAGGGCGCCGAGCGGGCGTGAGGTGTAGGCATACGGCCGCAGCCTGAGATGCGCCAGCGGAGTCAGGTTACGCGGCAGCTCGATGACCACAGCGCCTGGCAGCGCCGCCTGGTAGGCAGCCAGGTCGAGCGCCTTCGGTGTTGGGACGAGCACCCGCAACCCGATCCCGGCCGCCGATGCGGCAGTCAGAAACATCAACGTCTCCACCCGGCCACCGGCGTCCGCGGGTAGGAACGGCTCTTCGACCGCAACGATCCAGTGCTCTGTGCCAGCCATCAGCCGCTCCCCTACGTCAGTTCACTCGGACATCGCACCTGGACGCGTTACGAGCGACCGGCCGAGGCATGTCCGCACCCACAGCGAAGGCGCGACATTCGAGGTCAATGACTCCGAATGGTTACCCCAAGAACACAGGTTACGGTGGTCTCCATGATGGGAGTACGCAGTACTGGACGTAGAGTCGCGATAACAGCACTTGGAGCGACAGCAATGTACGGCCACGCTTTGTACCCGCTTTACGTCGCACTGAAAAGCCGTAGCCACCGGACCGAGGAGCCGGAAGATCCCGAGGTCTGGCCGTCGATGACCGTGGTCGTCTCGGCATACCGCGAGGCGACGGTGATCAGAAAGAAGGTCGATGAACTGTCCGCCGCCGGATATCCGGGTCCACTGGAAATAATCATCGTCGCGGACGACCCCGCCACCGCGCAGGCGGCTCGACGGCCCGGCGTCACGGTGCTGTCAGCCGGCGTGCGGCTGGGCAAGTGCGAGGCCGTCAACCGGGGGGTCGCCACCGCGAGTCACGACATTGTCGTGCTCTCGGATGCGAACGCGGGGTTGGCTCCCGGTTCCCTGCGGGCCGCGGCGCGGCATTTCCGCAACCCGACCGTCGGTGCCGTGGCCGGTGAGAAGAGGGTCGAGGACCCTGCCGGCGGCCAGGGCTTCTACTGGAAATTCGAGTCCTGGCTCAAACAGTGCGAGTCGGCCATCGGGCAGACCATCGGCGTCGTCGGCGAGATGCTCGCGTTCCGCCGGGAGGTCTTCCAGACGCTGCCCCCAGACGTCGCGGTGGACGATGCCTGGCTCGCTCTCGACATCACCGAGGCCGGCCTGCGGGTCGTCTATGAGCCGTCCGCGTACTCGGTCGAGACCCCCAGCGCCACGTACAGCGAGGAGTGGGAACGGCGGACCCGGGTGGTGGCCGGCAACCTCGACATGCTCTGGCGCCGCCGGGAGGCGCTGGTGCCAGGTGCCCTACCGGTCACCCCGCAGCTGTGGGGGCACCGGCTCGTCCGGTCGTCCTTCGGGCCGATGGCCCACGCCATGCTGATCGCGGTCAGCGTTCCCGCAGCCCGCCACAGCCGGATCGCACGGCTGTTCCTGGCCGGTAACCTCGCGGGAGCGGGCAGCCTGCTGACGGTGATCAGGGGCGGGAACCCGCCTGCGCCGCTACGTCTCGCGGCCCAGGTCTTCTTCCTGCAGGCCGTGGCACTCGGCGGAATCCGCCGTTTTCTCAAGGGGGAACGGCCGGCGGCCTGGCCCAAACCCGACCGCGTGAGCCCGTTGCCGGCCCGACCGAACGTGGTCGTCGGCGAACAGGCCGGCCCACCTGCACAGGCCGAAGTCGATAACAGCCCGTTCACCCGTATCAGAAAGTATTGCACTATATTTTTCCGGTCC
>NZ_CAUVXI010000079.1:0-18776 GCF_963555845.1 Protofrankia sp. Cas8
GCCTTCTGCGCGGCGCTGTTGAACGCGCAGCCGATGGGGTTCTACTCGCCGCAGAGCCTGGTCGCGGACGCCCGTCGCCATGGGGTCGTGATCCACGGTCCCGACGTCAACCTGTCGCTGGCCGGGGCTTCGCTGGAACGAACGTCCGCTCAGGGTGGGGCGGTGAGTGCCCGCGACAGCGGCGGGCCTGTAGGCGACCTGCGGCTGGTCGTGGACCAGCCGGCGGTTCGGCTGAGCCTTGCCGGGATCCGGCAGGTTCGGTCCACGACGGCCGAACGCATCGTCGCCGAGCGCCGCGCCGGAGGTCCGTTCGTCAGCATGTCCGACGTGGTTCGCCGGAGCGGGATCAGCGCCGCTCAGGTGGAGGCGTTGGCCACAGCCGGAGCGTTCGACTGCTTCGGGCTGGCTCGACGTGAGGCGCTGTGGGCCGCCGGGGCAGTTGCGCAGGCCCGTCCGGATCGGCTTGAGGGCACTGAGATCGGTACGGCTGTGGCGACGGTCGCACCCTTTTTGCCGGGTATGAACGGGCTTGAGCGGGCGATGGCCGATCTGTGGGCGACCGGGATCACGCCGGACAGCTATCCCACGCAGTTCATCCGTGATCGTCTGGACGCGCTGGGCGTCCTGTCCGCAGTGTTGGTGCGTGCGGCGGAGGCGGGCACCCGGGTTCTCGTCGCCGGTGTGGTGACACACAGACAACGACCGGAGACCGCTGGTGGCACGATATTTCTCAACCTGGAGGACGAGACCGGAATGGTGAACATCATCTGTTCCCATGGCGCCTGGGTGCGCTACCGCCGGGTGGCCAGGACCGCGCCGGCGCTGATGGTACGGGGACGGCTGGAGAAGGCCGAGGATGTGGTGAACGTCATCGCCGAGCGTTTGGATCGCTTGGCGCTGGCGATCCCCACGAACGATCCGGGGACTTCGGCCGCCGGCGATGCGAGAAGAACCACGATCGCATCGCCTTTGGGCTTTAGGTCGCGGGATTTCCGGTGACTCGCCGCGTCCCTCGTGCCGGTCGCTCGTGGCTGCCGACGACGGGGGCGTTGCGTGAGGTTCGCCGGCAGGTGACGACGGGAGGATGGCGGCCCGCGGCTACCCTGCCGCATGAGACGTCGGGAAGTCCCGAACGGGCATCGCCCAACCGGAGGTACGGCATGGTTGTCGGAAGTCGTCCAGTCAGCTGGGAAGATCTTCGCCAAGCCGTGGTCTGGCAGGGTCTGCGGGATGCGCTGGCTGTCATCACTCCGCCCGGGAACACCTCGCTCACGATCGTGGACGCCGGCGGCGGGAGCGGTGGGTTCGCGGTACCACTGGCCGAGCAGGGCCACCGGGTGACAGTGGTTGATCCGAGCCCTGACTCACTCGCGTCCCTCGACCGGCGGGCAGCTGAACGCGGGGTCACGCATCTGGTGGCGGCACGTCAGGGTGATCTTTGTACTCTCCCGGGGATCGTCGGTGCAGCATCCTGCGACGTACTGCTGTGTCACACCGTGCTGGAAGTCGTGGATGAACCCGCCCGTGCCCTTGCGGCCGCAGCGTTGGTCCTGCGTCCGGGCGGGCTGCTCAGCATCGTCGCGGCCAACCGGGACGCGGTCGTGCTCGCCCGCGCGCTCGCGGGCAGGTTCGCGGAGGCGCAGTACGCGCTTGCCGATCCCGGCGGGCGGTGCGGAACATCCGACTCCGCGCACCGTTTCGATGCGCGTGCTCTCGCCGGCATGGTGCGCGATGCCGGTGCCGATGTGATCGCGATCCACGGTGTACGGGTGTTCGCAGACCTGGTACCCGGAGCGTTGGTGGACGGCGACCCGTCCGCCGCCGAGCGGTTGCTGCGCCTGGAGATCGCCGCGTCGTCCCGTCGGCCGTTTCGCGATCTTGCCACTCAGTTGCACGTCCTCGCTCACCGCAACGCCGGCTGACAGCAGGCAGCTGAATGCGGTCACGGTGAGCACTGACGGGCTGCCTGACGATGAGGGCAGCTGTGTCCTGCACGTCGACATGGACGCATTCTTCGCCTCGGTCGAGGTGCGGGCCGCACCACGCCTGCGGGGCTGTCCCGTGATCGTCGGTGGCGGCGCGCGGGGGGTGGTGCTGTCCGCAACCTATGAGGCCCGTCGCTACGGCGTGCGAAGCGCCATGCCCATGGCCCAGGCGCGTCGACTGTGCCCGGCGGCGGTGGTGGTGCCCGCCAACCACGACGCCTACCGTGCGGCGTCGACAGCGGTCATGGAGATCTTTCATGACGTCACGCCGATGGTCCAGCCGCTGTCCCTTGACGAGGCGTTTCTCGACGTCACGGGCGCTCGGCGGCATTTTGGACCGCCGGCTCGCGTGGCGGCGGCCATCCGGGCCAGGGTTGCCTCCGAGCAAGGGCTGACCTGTTCGGTCGGGGTGGCGCCGTCGATGTTCATCGCCAAGATTGCGTCCGCGCGGTGCAAGCCGGACGGGTTGCTGGTGGTTCCCGATCATGGCGTGCTTGCTTTCCTGCATCCACTGCCCACCGCCGCGCTGTGGGGAGTCGGGGAACGTACCGAGGCAACCCTGCGGCGTCTGGGTCTGCGTACCATCGGTGACATCGCCGACACTCCGCTCGCCACCCTGCGGGCTGTGCTCGGCCGGGCTGTGGGAGCGCAGCTGTCCGCGCTCGCCCACGGCCGTGACGACCGGGTGGTCAGTCCACCCGCGGTCGATCGCAGCATCGGGGCCGAAGTGACCTTCCCGGTCGACACCGCGGATCGAGCCGGCATCGTCCGGGAGCTGTTGCGCCTGTCTGAGCGGATCGGCGCCCGGCTGCGGGGCCGCAGTTACGGAGCCCGCACTATCTCGCTCAAGGTCCGCTATGCTGACTTCAGCACCGTTACCCGGGCGCGGACGCTGCCTGAAGCGACCGATGTCGCACAGACGATCTATCGCACTGCATGTGAACTGTTCGACGGGCTTCGCGCTGAGGCCATTGCCGCTCGACCGGTCGCGGTACGTCTGGTCGGCGTGCGGGTTGAGAATCTCGTCGCGGCCGGGGACCTGACTCACCAGCTCGTGTTGGGTGAGCGCCGCTTCGGGCGACGGGATGCCGAGCATGCCGCTGACCGTGCGCGTAGCCGCTTCGGTGCGGACACGATCCGGCCGGCGTCGCTGATGACATCTCCCGGTGTCACCCGGGATGGGCTTCCCGGTGTCACCCGGGATGGGCAGGGGGAGGACTGAGGGCAGGACGAACCGATCGGTCTGTCTCGGCATGGTTGGTTGCCTACCGCGCCCGCCCGCTCGTGCCTATTCTTGGGTGTCAGGTTCCGTCTGCCGGACCTGCCGGTCGTGGGAGGAGCGTCGATGCCGCTCTCGGAAAACGAGCAGCGCCTGCTGGATCAGATTGAGCGCGCGCTCGTCGAGGACGATCCGAAGTTCGCGAGCACGGTCCGCTCGACGAACCCCCGTACCTACCTGCTACGCAGGGTTCGTCACAGCGTTCTCGTGTTCGTGCTCGGATTGGTCGTCCTGGTCGTCGGAGTCGTACTCAACCGGACGCCGCTGATAGTGGTCTTCGGTGTGCTCGGCTTCGGTTTGATGTTGTTCGCGGCGTCGCGGGGCGCTGCCGATCTTCGCCGGATCGGTGGTCGCGGTGGCGAGTCGGGCGGTCGTCATCCGTCGGTTTCACGGCGCCAGCCCCGTGCTTCGATCACTGCGCGCCTTGAGGAACGCTGGCGCCGTCGATGGGAGGACAGGGACGGCCAGTGACGGCCGATGACGGCCGATGACGGTCGGTGATGGTCAGGTTGACTGACGGCTGGGTCGTCTCCGTCGGGCGAATCGGCCGAATCCACCCAGCCCGCCGACCACCGAGCGTGGGGCGACCAGCGCGCGCGCTCGGTCGCTGCGCGGGGCCGCCGTCCGCAGCAGCTGCCCGACCAGCTGCAGGTTACGTCCGATCCCTGCGTCGGACGTGCCGGACCGGGCCAGCGTGGGCGGTCCGTAGCAGGCCAGCTCCTCCGCCTCGGCGATCTGGAACAACGCAGCCCGTGCCGTCTCGGCGTCGGGTGCCGCGACCTCGGCGCTCGCGGCGATGTGGTCGGCCAGGCGCATTGCGACGGCCCGCGGCGACTCGTTCGAGCGCAGCGGCAATCCAAGATCGGCCGTGAGGTCCGTGAGTTCGGCCCAGACCGCGTGCACCCGGACATCCACGGCCGTTGACCCGTCGCGATCGGGGTGACCGCCTGTCATCGCGACGGCGACACGGCGGCGGCGGCGCGCGATCCGCACCATGGCCGGAAGCAGCAGCACCACGACGATGCCGGTCCCGAGCAGAGCCCGCGCACCCCACCGGATGATCGTAGATAGTGAAATGCTTACGGAATGTGTTTTTTCGGAAGCATTTGGCTCCGCGATGGGTGCGCCATCCCGGCTGGCACCAGGATGCGGCCCCGTCGCCGGGGTCGGCGTGCCGGCGTTGCGCGACGGTGCGGCCGAGGAGTTCGCACCGGGCCCGGTCGCGTCGGGGGACAAAGCGTACGCCGGGGTGATGGTACCGTCCGCACGAGGAGTGGGCTCGAAGGAAACCCACCCGATCGAGGCGAACCACGCTTCCGGCCAGGCGTGCGCATCCTTGTTGGTGATCAGATAGCTGCCGTCGGACTGTCGGGTCCCCGGGACGAAGCCGATCACAACCCGGGCCGGGATGCCGAGAGCTCGCAGCAGCACGGTCATCGCGGAGGCGAACTGCTCGCAGTAGCCCCGTCTGCTCGTGAACAGGAACTCGGTCAGAGCTCCGTCCTGGGTCGTGGGAGCGCCGTTGAGGTCATAGATGAAGTTGGTGTCGTGCAGGTAGTTCTGGATCGCGACGGCCTGCTGGTAGCTGTTCGTGCGGGTCGCTGTTATGTCACGGGCGAGTTTCCCGACCCGCGGGTCGGTACTGGGCGGAATCTCCGTGTCAATCTTCAGATCTGCCGGGACCGTCCGCGGTGAGGCCGCGAGCTGGCTTGGAAGCGGGTCGGGGATGGACGCTTCCACCTGGAAGTGTGCGCCGGCGGTAGTGGCCCGGGTACTGAAGACCGTGCCGGTGTCGGCGGACAGTCGCCAGTCGTGGTCCGGAGCAAGACCGTCGATCCTGGTCGGGGTCCCAGGCAGGGGAAGGTAGCGTTCCGTCAGGACCGTCGACACGTTGATTGTTGCTGACACCGTTGTGGCGCGGGTGTTGCGGGCCACCGTGGGAAGGCCGTCGCTGATTTTTGCATCGCTGGTCGCGTGCAGTGAGCGGAGAGTGAACCGCTGCCCGTCGAACTGTTCCAGCGCGGTCAGCCGCAGGTAGCGGGGAGTGGCCGTGCGCACCGACAGCAGGCTCGTGGGCTCGCTGGCATGCAGTTGCTGCGACATCGAGACGAATGGCGGCACCACGATCGCCGAACCCGGGCCGACCGTGTAGCGGGGAACACCCTGCTGGCGGGCCAATGGTCCCACCCCGTCGAAGGACGGCAACAGGGCCGGGACCGCCAGGGTGCACACCACCGCGCACAGGGCGATGCCGGCGGCAAGGCTGGCTGCGCTGTTCGGTAGTGACGGCCGCTCCGATCGGGTGATCGACTTTCCCCAGCGTTCGAGCGTCTGCCGCCTGTCCATCGCGAGCAGCAGCAGAAATCCTGCCGTGCCGAGCAGGAACGGCGCTACTCCGACACCGCGTGGCAGCACGGCGGCGGGCAGCATGAACAACGCCAGCAGCGGAAGTCCCGCGAGTGTCGGGCGTCGGATCGTCACCACCAGGAGATCGACGATCGTCGCGACGACGTAGACGCCGGTAACGGTGAGTATCACCAGGCCCGGTCGTTGCGGCACCGGTGCGGCAAGCCTGGCCACGTCGTCGCGACCGGCCGTGACCAGGGTGCGCAGCGCATCCACCGTCCGTCCCGTCGGGACCAGACCGGCGACGGCGGTATCGCGCGCATACAGCGCCGTAACCAATATCACGAGCCCCAGCAGCCCGAGCACGAGCGCCACCGGGATGGCCAGCCGGAGCGCCCGCGCCAACGCGGCCGTGGCCACAGCTACCGCGGTGGCCACGATCACGGGACCGAACCACCACCAGAAGCCTTCGAACAACGGCGTGAGCGCGGATGCGCAGAGCAGCGACGCCAGGGCGCCACCGATGGCAGGGGAGAGTCGAGGCTGGGAAGTCACCGGGCCACTCCGGCCTGTGTGTTCGTGGACAGCGCGTGGGTCGGTTCCACCGTGGGTCCCGGCGCCGGACCACCACCTGCGCCCGGGCCCACCTCAGGCCCACCAGTGGTTGACGCCGGTGTGCGCAGGTCGTCATGAACCATGCCGACCGGCACCGGCACCGGCACCGGCACCGGCACCGGCACCGGCACCGAGACTGGCACCGGCACCGGCACCGGCACCGGCACCGAGACCGGCACCGGTAGGGGTACGGGTCCGGGCCGGTGCTCCGTCGTGGCCGTCGCGCCATCCGGGGTCGGTTCTTTTCCAGCCGTTCCCGGCCACAACGCGGCGAGCTTGTCGCCGTAGGACGCGATGATCACTGTCCAGCCGTGACGCTGGAAGATCGCCCGGTGCGCCTGCAGGGTTTCCTTCCCGCCGGCTGAGGCGTCCGCGCCCCAGGTCGCCACGTCGACCAGCACAGCGATCGCGGTGGCGTCGCGTGGGCGTGCCCGGGCCAGGACAGCGGCCTGCGCCGGATCGGTCTGCCCGATGATCGCGACCACCATCGCGTTGTCAGCGGCCTGCAGACGGCTGCGCGCGCCGTGGATCGAAACAGTGTCGGTCGTGTCCACGACCGCGAGCGTGTCCAGCAGCGTGGTCGGGTTGCGCGATCCCCTGGCCGCGGCCGGGGTCGTGGCGTTGCCGCACAGCAGCCGGACCGTCTGGCCCGTCCCGGTCAGGTGTACTGCGATCGAGGCGGCCGCGCCGACCGCCCATTCGAACGGGGACACGGGGCCCCGATCGGCCCAGGCATCGGAGCGGGTGTCGAGGAACAGGGTCGCGCTGCTCGGGCGGAAGCCCTCTTCCTGGCGCACCATCAGGGCGCCGGTGCGGGCGCTGGTCCGCCAGTGAACCCGCCGAAGGTCGTCGCCGGGCTGATACGCACGGGTGGAGAAGTCGTCCGCACCAGCAGTCGACACATGCCGGTGACGGTGGGTGTTGATCGTGCCATTACCGCCGGGACGGGTCCGGGGCAGGACCTCCACCGGCGGGGTCACGATCAGCTCGTCGCGGCTGCGGAACGTGCGCGCGAGCTCGCAGAGCCCGAAGGGATCCGTGATCCGGATCGCCATCGGACCGATCACGTGGCGGCCGCGCAGCTGGGGACGAAGCTGGTAGGTGAAGTACCGGGCGCCACCCGCCTCCACCCGGTCGAGCACGAACCGGGCCCGGAAGCCGAGAGGGTCTGGAACCTCGTCATCGACCAGCAGGACCGAGGAGGGACGTCCACTCATGTTGTCGATCCGGATGCCGACCGACACGGCACCGCCCACGGCCACCCGGGCGGGCATGAGAAGGCGGTGGCACGCGAGCCGGTAGCGGGTCTTGCACACGAACGCCGCCGCGCACACCGGCAGCGCCACCAGCAGAACGCCGACGCGGAGCAGGTCCTCCTCGCCGACCGTGGCGGCCAGTGCGCAGCAGGCCAGTCCGGTGGCCACGAAGCAGAGCCCGCGGATGGTCAGCCCGCGTATCGCCGCCAGAAAGTCGAGCACGGGAATTCAACGGCCGCGGTGCGGCGGACGTGCCCCATGGCGTGGGATGGGGACACGCGCGACGATGTCCGCAATGATCCGGGAGGTGATGTCGGTCATGGACGTGCTCGACATCGCGATGTCGGGGTTCACCAGCAGCCGGTGTGCGAGCACCGGCGCCGCCATGGCCTGGACGTCGTCGGGTAGGACGAAGGCGCGGCCGTCAAGGGCGGCCCGGGCCCGGGCGGTCCGCACGAGGTGCAGGGTCGCACGGGGGGATGCGCCCAGGGCGAGTTCGGGATGCCGGCGGGTGGCGGCCACGAGGTCGACGATGTAGCGGCGTACGTCATCGGACACATGGATGGCGCGCACCAGGGAAATCAGCTTGGCGATCTCGCCTGCGTCGGTGGCGGGACTGATCCCGTCCAGGGGTTCGGTGGTCCCGTGGCTGTCGATCATAGCTAGCTCGGCCTCGGGCGATGGGTAGCCCATCGACACCCGCGCGGCGAAACGATCGCGCTGCGCTTCCGGTAGTGGATGGGTGCCTTCCATCTCGATCGGGTTCTGGGTCGCTATGACCATGAACGGTGGCTCCAGGTGATAGGTGACACCGTCGATGGTGACCTGGTGTTCCTCCATGCATTCCAGGAGTGCCGACTGTGCCTTGGGGGCAGCCCGGTTGATCTCGTCGCCGACGACGATGTTGGCGAACACCGGCCCGGGGCGGAACTCGAAGTCCCTGGTGTCCTGGTTGTAGACGCTCACCCCGGTGACGTCGCTGGGTAGCAGGTCCGGTGTGAACTGGATGCGGCGGACCCGAGCGTCGATGGAGCGCGCGAGGGCCTTGGCGAGCATCGTCTTTCCCACGCCGGGTACGTCCTCGATCAGCAGGTGGCCGCCGGCGAGCAGGACGATCAGTGAGATCCTGATCACCTCGGGCTTACCGTCGATGACGGTCCCGACGGCCTGAGTCACGCGCGTCGCGACATCCGCCAGGTGGTGCAGCTCGGTCCCCGGCTCGCGCCAGTGCATGACGCCGGGCTCCGTCACCGTCACGTCAGCCTCCGTCCTCAGGTCAGCCGTCGTCAGATCGGCACGGTGGGCCCGGCGGACCCTCCACGAGTGTGACACCAAGGCGGGCGATGGCCTTCACGCGTCGAGAATCATCTGCCCACCGATGTCCGGAAAGCGTACTGATTCGCGGCGGCATTGGATCGTAGCTGCCACGACTGTTACTCGCAGGCGTTTTTGTCATGTTTGGTCAAAGGACACATTGACGTCGCATCGATGATCCATATGCCTCGGTGGTTGTGGGCTTCGAGGGGTGTGTCCGGAGTGTCGGAGGGCTTCCCGGTGGGGGAGAGTGGGGTACAGTGGCGCGCAGTGGGGGACAGGCGCACTCGCAGGCCAACCAGAGCGGGACTGGATGGCCCTGAACCTCCCGGGTACGGGCGAGGAGGGCGCCGATGTTCCTCGGCAGCCACACGCCACGGCTCGACGACAAAGGCCGGCTCACGCTGCCGGCGAAGTTTCGTGAGGAGCTGGAAGGGGGGCTTGTGATTACCAAGGGGCAGGAGCGATGCCTCTACGTGTTCCCCATGGTTGAGTTCACCCGGATCAGCGACTCGCTGCGGACCGCGCCAGTTACAGCAAAGGCGCTGCGGGATTACAGCCGTGTCTTCTTTTCCTCCGCGTCGGACGACGTTCCCGACCGGCAGGGCAGGATCACCATCCCGCCCGCGCTCCGGGCCTACGCGGAGCTGACCCGCGACTGCGTGGTGAACGGTGCGAACACCCGGGTGGAGATCTGGGACGCCTCCCGTTGGGACACCTATCTCGCCGGCCAGGAGGAGACCTTCGCGGCGCTTTCCGAGGAGGTGTTGCCCGGCGTCATCTAGAGGCTAGAGGTGGAGACACCTGAGGACGGGGCGCCGGCGTGCGCCGAGGTCTCCCCCCGCTCTGCACCGGACGTCACTTCCCCGGTGTCCGGTGATGCGAGCGGGGCGGGACCTGGGCACATGCCGCACTTTCGGGAACGGGATGTGATGTGGACAACCCGGGACCAGGCTAGTCGTCCAACAGATGTGTGATTTACATCTTTGTTCTTCACACCTTCACCCGTCGCGGCTTGCCATTGTCGTGGCGAAACGCCCGCCGCGAGGTCCACGAACAGTTCGAGGAGGTCGAGGTGGACGCCATACACACCCCGGTCCTCTCCGACCGCGTTGTCGCCCTGCTGGCACCGGCGTTGGGTGCACCCGGGGCGGTGGTGGTCGATGCCACCGTGGGACTCGCGGGTCATGCGAGCGCGTTACTCGCCACCTGTCCCGATGTTCACCTGGTCGGTCTTGACCGTGACCCGCAGGCGCTGGGAGAAAGCCGCGCCCGGCTTGCGGCCGAAGGCGACCGGGTCACTCTTGTACACGCGGTGTACGACCAGTTGCCGGCGGTTCTTGACACACTCGGCCTCACACAGGTGCACGGCGTGTTGTTCGACCTCGGCGTGTCCTCACTGCAGCTCGACTCCGACGAGCGGGGATTCAGCTATTCCCGGGACGCCCCACTGGACATGCGAATGGACCCGACCAGGGGTTCTACCGCGGCGGATGTCCTCAACACCTACGGTGTCGACGAACTTGCTCGGGTCCTGCGTGACTACGGAGAGGAACGGTTTGCCCGGCGGATTGCCTCAGCCGTGGTCGCTGAGCGTGCCCGCGAACCGTTCACATCCTCAGCCCGACTTGTCGATCTTGTTCGGCGGGCCATTCCGGCGGCGACCCGCCGTACCGGAGGAAATCCGGCAAAGCGCACGTTCCAGGCATTGAGGATCGAGGTCAACGGTGAGCTCGCGGCGCTCGCGCAGGCCCTGCCTGCGGCCCTCGACGCGCTCGCCGTTGGGGGGAGGCTGGTCGTGCTTGCCTACCATTCGCTGGAGGACCGCATGGTCAAGCGGGCGCTGGCGGCCCGGGTGCGGCTCGATCTGCCGCCCGACCTGCCGGTGATCCCCCCGGAAGCCGTCCCGACGATGCGGTGGCTCACCCGCGGCGGCGAGGTGCCGTCGCCGGACGAGGTCGCGGCCAATCCGAGAGCCGCCGCGGCGAAGCTGCGCGGGGTCGAGCGGACCAGCCGTGGCGCGGCATGACCGCCCCCGCACCCCCGCTGCCGCGCCGGCGCAGGCCCAGGACGCGCCCGGTGGTGGACGTCGGCCGCGCGTCGGCGCGTGCCAGCGTCCGGGCCTCCTCGGCCACGGCATTCGGCGACACCGCTATCCCTATTCCCTCCCTGGGCGGCCGGGTCGGAGTCGCGCCTGCTCCTGACCGTCCGTTGCGGCGCTCACACCCACCACGCTGGGCGTCGGCGCCATCACCCCTTGCGGTCACCCGACCGACACCTCGCGGACACACGCCGCGCGCACCGTTCGTGACCCTGTTACTGCTGCTCATGGGTGCCGGTCTGATGTGCCTGTTGCTGATCAACACGGCGCTCGCGCAGAACGCGTTCCTGGTCCACAAGCTGCAGAAGTCCTCGGCGGTGCTGTCCGACGAGGAGCAGACGCTCTCGCTGCGCCTCGACCGGCTGTCCGACCCGGCGAACCTCGCCGCCAGGGCGACCGATCTCGGGATGGCCTATGGCGGTATTCCCGCCTACCTGCCGCCCGGAACCGTGCTACCACCGGGCGCCCGTGTGATCGACACGGATCCGTCATCCGGCGTGGTCACCATCCTGGTGCCCAGCGGGCGAGCGCCGGTCGCCGGCGCGGGTGCGGTCGGAGGTGTCCCGGTGGGCGCCAGGCCCGCCGGAAGTGGCCGGTGACCTCAACCCTCAACCCGTCGTCCTGGCGCGGTCGATCGCGACTACGGCTGGTTTCCGACCGTGGCCAGCGGGTGGCCGACGACCAGTGGGCGCAGGGCGAGGAGACCGGCTTCACTGACGGCTACGCCGATCCCGACGGCTACCGCCATCGCGATTCGGACGGTGACCAGGACGACGGGTCCGGGTGGGACGACGGTTCCGGCTATGCATATGACCCGGTCGGCTATGACCCGGCCGGCTATCGCCCGGCCGGTTACCGCCCGGCCGGTAGCCGGCCGGGCCGTGGGTGGGATGCGCGCCCCGGCCGCCCTGACCGCCCGGCTCCCCGGGGGGGCGGCAACCGGGTGCGTACGTCGGGCGCGCGTCCGCTTCGGGCCCGCGACGCCGGAGCTCGCCGGCCACGACCGCGGACCCGCCCGGCCCGCCCAGCCCGCCCGCCGATGCGGCTGGGTAACCCGCGCCGACGGCTGCGGACCGCGGTCGTCATCCTCTGTTCGCTGTTGATCGTGCTCGCCGGCCGTCTGACCCAGCTGCAGGCGTTCCAGGCGTCCGTCTACGCCACCCGCGCCGAGCAGGGGCGGCTGCACACCGCGGCACTGCCCGCGGCCCGTGGTGTCATCACCGATCGCGGTGGCGCGATTCTGGCGCGGGACGTCGACGCGCGCTCGGTGTATGCGGACCCGCATAACGTCACCGACCCTCGTGCCGTCGCGAATGTGCTCGCGCCCATCCTGGCGGTGCCCGCGGACACCCTGCTGGCCAGGCTCAAGAGCAGTGGACGCTTCGTCTACCTCGCCCGTGGGCTCGACCCGGCGGTGGGTACGGCGGTGACCAGACTCCAGCTGGCCGGCGTCGGTGTCCTGGAGGAGCGTCGTCGGCTCTACCCGGCCGGCTCCCTCGCATCCAATATCGTGGGCTTCACCACGGTTGGTGACAATGACGTCCTCACGGGCGGAGGCGGCATCGAAGGTGCATATGACCGGGTGCTGCGTGGGATCGACGGGTCGCGCCGCGTCGAGATGGATCCGGCGGGTCGGCCCATCCCGTCCGCGGCAAGCCGGGAGTCCGATCCGGTGCCGGGTTCGAGCGTGCGGCTCACCCTTGACCGCGACATCCAGTGGGCCGCGCAGGCGGCGCTCGCCGAAGCGGTGCGCGCTACCCAGGCTGACGGCGGAACCGTCGTGGTCATGGTCCCGGGCAGCGGAGACATCCTGGCGATGGCCGATGCGCCTGACTACGACCCGAACAAGCTCGGCAGCGCTGATCCCTCGGCGCTGAAGAACCGTGCCACCCAGGACGCCTACGAGCCCGGCAGCGTCAACAAGGTGATCACTATGGCCGCGGCGATAGACCGCGGTCTGATCACGCCGGAGACGCCGGTGACCGTGCCGTCGAGCATGCGCATCGCGGGCCAGACCTTCACCGACGCGGAAGTGCACGGCGTCGAGCACCTCACCGCGGCCGGGGTGTTGGCCCGGTCCAGCAATCTCGGGACGATCCAGATTGCGAGCAGGCTCGGTTCGGCCAACCTGGAGACCGCGCTGCGCGCCTTCGGGCTCGGGTCCAGGACGGGCCTGCGGTTCCCGGGCGAGAGCGCGGGCATCCTCAAGGCGTCGTCGGCCTGGGACCCCCAACAGGCGGCCACGATCCCCTACGGACAGGGAATGTCCGCGACCGCGCTCCAGATGGCGTCGGTCTACGCGACGGTCGCCAACGGCGGCGTCCGGGTCTCGCCCCGCCTGGTGGACAGCACCACCTCACCGGACGGGGTCGTGCACACCATGCCCCGGGACCCCGGCACCCGGGTGATCAGCGCGAGTACCGCCACGACCGTCGCGCAGATGTTGGAAGCGGTGGCCACCGACTCGGGGACCGCACCGCTGGCGGCTATCAACGGTTACCGTGTGGCGGGCAAGACCGGAACAGCCCAGCGGCCCGGCCCGGCCGGGCACTACAACGGCTATGTCGCCTCGTTCGTGGGCTTCGCGCCAGCAGACCAGCCCAGGGTGGTCGTCGAGGTGGTGCTCGACAACCCCCGGGACGGCCATTTCGGCGGGACGGTCGCCGCGCCGGTGTTCCAGAAGGTGATGACCTTCGCTCTGGCGACGCTCGCAGTGCCCCCGCCTGGCACGACGGCACCCAGGTTCGTCCTCGACCGTGATGCCAGGCGTTGACCGGTCGCGGGCCTGGGACGGCTGGATACTAGGGTCGTCGACGTGACCTCACCGGTGTTGCGTCCGGTTGCCCCGTCGGCGCGGGCACTCACCGACCTGACGTCCCGATGCGCCGATCTCGTGCTGGCCGGTGGCCCGCCCGAGGGGGTGTTCGTCCGCGGCATCACCCACGACTCGCGCGCTGTGCGGCCCGGCGACCTCTACGCGGCGCTGCCGGGTGCCCGGGTGCACGGTGCCGCCTTCGTCGAGCAGGCACTCGCGGCCGGTGCCGCGGCTGTGCTCACCGACCCGGCCGGTGCCGCGGCTGTGCTCACCGACCCGGCCGGTGCCGACCGCATCGCCGGGCTTGCGGCCGGGAGCGCGCGGGTACCCGTGCTCGTCTGCGCCGACCCGCGTGCGGCGCTGGGAACGGTCGCGTCCTGGGTCTACGGCGATCCGTCCCGGTCCCTGACGCTGCTGGGCGTCACCGGAACCAACGGCAAGACAACCGTGGCATACCTGTTGGAGGCGGGGCTGCGTGCCGCCGGCCACACGACCGGGTTGCTCGGCACCGTATCGACGCTGGTGGCCGGGGCCGCGGTCCCGTCGGTGCGCACCACCCCGGAGGCGACCGACCTGCAGGGGCTGCTCGCGGTCATGGTTGAACACGGCGTGACGGCGGCGGCGATGGAGGTCTCCAGCCACGCCATCGCCCTGCACCGGGTCGGTGGGATCCGGTTCGCGGGTGCGGCCTTCACCAACCTCAGCCAGGACCATCTTGACTTCCACCCGTCCATGGAGGCTTACTTCGCGACAAAGGCCGCACTGTTCGCTCCCGGACGGACCGGGGTGTCCGTCATCGACACCGACACCTCCTGGGGGCGCAGGCTCGCGGCCGGTGTCCCGGCGGCGGTGACCTGTGGTCGCAATGCCAACGCCCGGTGGCGCGCGATCGACGTCAGCGGCGGTCCAGCGGGAAGCACGTTCCGTGCGCACGGTCCAGATGGCGTGGACGTCGAGGTGCGCATCGCGCTGCCCGGTGCCTTCAACGTCAGCAACGCCCTGGTGGCGCTGGCGCTACTCGTCGCCACCGGGGTGGGGGCCGACACCGCCGCCGCCGGGCTCGCGAGCCTGCCCGGCGTCCCGGGCAGGATGGAGCGAATCGACGCCGGCCAGCCGTTCGTCGGTCTCGTCGACTACGCCCACACCCCGGACGCGGTGGAGACGCTGCTGGCAACCGTGCGACCGCTGGTCGGCGGACGCGTGATCATTGTCCTTGGCTGTGGTGGTGACCGTGATCGTGGCAAGCGCCCGCTGATGGGAGCGGCTGCGGTCAGCGGCGCCGAAGTCACGATCTTCACCAGTGACAATCCCCGGTCGGAGGACCCGGAAGTGATCATTGCTCAGATGTGTGCCGGTGCGACGACAGTGCCCGCCGGCGCCCGTGGCGAGGTACTGGTGGAGGTCGACCGGGCCGCGGCGATCCGTCTCGCGGTGAGCCTGGCCGGGTCCGCGGACGCGGTCGTCGTGGCCGGCAAAGGACACGAGACCGGACAGGAGCGTGATGGCACGGTGACGCCCTTCGACGATCGGGACGTGCTGCGGGCCGCGCTTGCCGCTGCCGGCAGCGGCGCCGATGCCGGCACGGGATCGCGACAGAGCCCCGGCGGGAGGGGCGTCCACAGGTGATAGCGCTCTGCCTGCGCGACGTCGCGGCCGTCGTCGGTGGTCGGCTCGATGCCGTGCCCGACCCGGCCGCACCGATCACCGGCGTTGTGGTCGACTCACGCCAGGTCGGTCCCGGCGCGTTGTTCGTCGCCGTGGTCGGTGCCAGGGTCGACGGCCACGACTTCGCCGCGGACGCGGTCCGGGCCGGCGCCACCGCGGTGCTGGCGGCACGGCCGGTCGGCGTACCGGCGGTCGTGGTCACCGACCCCACGGTCGCGCTCGCCGCGCTCGCCGCCGAGGTGCGCGACCGCTCGTCGGCAACGGTGGTCGCCGTGACCGGATCGTCGGGCAAGACCACCACCAAGGACCTTCTCGCCGATCTGCTGGGTGAACTCGGGCCCACGGTCGCCGCGCCCGGTTCGTTCAACAACGAGATCGGCCTGCCGTTGACCCTGCTGAGCCTGGAGCCCACCACCAGGTTCGTCGCGCTGGAGATGGGCGCCCGCGGCCTCGGCCATGTCGCCGCACTGTGCGAACTGGCCCGGCCCGAGATCGGCGTCGTCCTGAACGTCGGGTCGGCGCACGTCGGTCAGTACGCCGACGGGCGTGCCGGTATCGCCCGGGCCAAGGGGGAGCTCGCCGCGGCCGCATCCACCGCCGCCGTCCTGAACATCGACGACCCGCTGGTCGCGGCGATGGCGACCCGGGCCCGCGGCGAGGTCATCACGTTCGGCGAGAGCGCGCGGGCCGATGTACGGGCGGGGCGCGTCAGCGTCGACGACAACGGGTGTGCACGGTTCGATCTGCTCACCGCCGGTGAACGCCATCCTGTCGCGTTGAATCTCGTCGGTGCGCACTACGTCGCGAACGCGCTGGCCGCCGCGGCGGTCGCGATCCGTCTGGGGCTCTCGCCGGAGCGCGCCGCGGCCGCGTTGTCCCGGTCCCGGGCCCGCAGCCGGTGGCGGATGGAGGTCACCGTCACCGGCAACGGTGTCACGGTCGTCAACGACACTTACAACGCCAACCCGGAGTCGATGCGGGCGGCCCTGAAGGCCCTGGTCGAGATGAGCCGCGGCCGGCGGGCCTGGGCCGTGCTCGGGGGGATGGGGGAGCTGGGCGCGGCCGCGGACGACGAGCATGACGCCCTCGGTCGGCTGGTGGTCCGCCTCGGTGTGCCGCGTCTGGTCGTGGTGGGGGCACACGCTCGCCGGATACACCTCGGGGCGTCACTGGAGGGTTCGTGGTCAGGAGAGTCTGTCTGGGTCGCCGACGTCGAGGCGGCGGGTGGGCTGTTGCGGGAGCGGGTGGCGCCGGGTGACGTGGTGCTGGTGAAGGCGTCCCGCGCGTTCGGCCTCGAGCGGGTCGTCGCTGAGCTGACCGGCACTGAGTTGACCGGCACTGAGTTGACCGGCGCTGACCTGACCGGCGCCGAACCGATGGACGGCGCACGGCCCGCCGAGCGGGGTGCACACGGGTGAGAGGCGTACTGGTCGCCGCGCTGGTGGCCCTGGTGGTGTCGCTGCTGGGCACGCCGTCGGTCATCCGTCTGTTCCGTCGGCGCGGTTACGGACAGGAGATCCGCGAGGACGGACCGTCAAGTCACCTTACCAAGCGTGGTACCCCCACGATGGGTGGCACGGTCATCATCCTGGCGACGCTGGTCGGTTACTTCGTTGCACATCTGATCACGATGAACGGATTCACCGCGTCCGGACTGCTGGTTCTGCTGGTCATGACCGGCCTGGGTATGGTCGGCTTCCTCGACGACTACATCAAGATCCGTAAACAGCGCAGTCTCGGGCTCACCGCGCGGACCAAGTTCGCCGGTCAGGCCGCCGTGGCGCTGGCGTTCGGTCTGCTGGCCGTCCGGTTCAAGAACGCCAACGGCCTGCTGCCCGGGTCGACGTTCATTTCGATCGTCCGCGACACCGACTTCTCGATCGGCCTGATCGGGTTTCCGCTGCTTGCCTGGATAATCATTGCGGCGACGTCGAACGCGGTGAACCTCACCGACGGCCTGGACGGCCTGGCCGCCGGCACCTCGGCGATGGTGTTCGGCGCCTATGTGGTGATCTCCTTCTGGCAGTTCGGTAACCTCTGCCAACACGGAGCCGCCGTGGACGGCTGCTACTTCGTCCGCGACCCGCTGGACGTGGCACTTGTCGCGGCCGCCGCCATGGGCGCCTGTTTCGGGTTTCTGTGGTGGAATGCCAGCCCGGCGAAGATATTCATGGGTGACACCGGTTCGCTGGCGCTCGGCGGGGCCTTCGCGAGTATCGCGATCGTCAGCCGGACCGAGTTGTTGCTGTTCGTCCTCGGTGGGCTTTTTGTTGTCGAGACGCTGTCGGTGATCATCCAGGTCGCCTTTTTCAAGGCCACCCGGAGGCGAGTTTTCAACATGGCGCCGATCCATCATCACTTCGAGCTGGCAGAGTGGCCGGAGACGACCGTAATCATCCGTTTCTGGATTGTTTCCGGCCTTGCCGTGGCGTTCGGACTCGGACTGTTCTACGCGGAGTTCCTCTCGCACGGCGGTTCCTGATGTGTATCCTCGAAACGGGCGGCCCCCGGCGCCGCCGGGAGACGGGCGGTACAGGACGTTGAAAGCCGAGAACCGGCGAGGTCGCGGGAGATGACCGCAGGCGTGGCGACGTCGCGGCTGCGCCGAACAACGTCCGGCCTGGAGGTACTGTGTTGGGCGGGCTTTGACGAGCGGCTGGTCGATGTTTTTGTCACCACCCGGGATGGCGGGGTTTCCGGCGGCAGCTACGCCTCGCTCAATCTGAGCCTGCGGGTCGGGGACGACAATGCCGACGTGCGGGCGAACCGGGCGCGAACGGCCGCGGCACTCGGCGCCACCCTGGACGACTTCGTCTTCTGCGCGCAGACCCACAGCCCGAATGTCGCTGTCGTGACCCACGAGCATCGCGGTCGGGGCGCCCGCTCGGCCTCGGACGCGATCCCGCTGACCGACGGGCTTGTGACGACAGTTCCCGGACTCGTGCTGGCTGTCCTGGCGGCGGACTGTGTCCCGATCGTTCTGCATGATCCGGTGGCCGGGGTGCTCGCGTGTGTGCACGCCGGCTGGCGCGGGACCGTCGGCGGCGTCACCCCCGTGGCGGTGGCGGCCATGCGGCGCCTCGGTGCTGACCCACGCAACGTGGTCGCCGGCGTCGGGCCCTCGATCACCCCGGACCGTTACCAGGTCGGCGCGGAGGTTGTGGACGCCGTGCGGGCCGCCCTCGGCGGGCGCGCTGACGCGGTGCTGCGGCCCGACAGTGCCGGAAAGTCGACCTTTGACGTGGCCGGCGCGAACGTCGGGCAACTGGTTGCCGCTGGCGTACCGGAAAACCAGATCCACGTCACCGGCCTTGGCACTGGTCCGGGCACTCCCTTTTTCAGCCACCGGGCCGAGAGCCCGTGCGGGCGGTTCGCCGCGGTGGCCCGCCTAAGAGCGCCT
>NZ_CAUVXI010000079.1:19149-21575 GCF_963555845.1 Protofrankia sp. Cas8
GGTCGCTCTAAGTGGCCAAAGGCGATGCGATCGTGGTTCTGGCGCATCGCCGGAGGCCGCAGTTCCCGGAGCACTAAGTGGCCAAAGGCGATGCGATCGTGGTTCTGGCGCATCGCCGGAGGCCGCAGTTCCCGGAGCACTACGTGGGAAGGACGTCCTGTGAACGGGTCGCCCCGGCGCGGGGAAAGTTTTCGCTATGTCGGCTATGACATGGATCCTGCCCATAACCGGCTCGTGTGCCGCTACCGCCTCGACGGGCGGGAGTTCCGCGAAGAGGTGACGTTCCCCGGCGGTGGTGCGTGGGGCGAGCCTGCCGTTGCCGCCGCGGCACGGCTGGTGTTCCTGGTGGCTGCGGTTTCGTACTACAAGTCGGCGGCTCCGCCGCTCATCGATCTCGGTGACACCGCGGTCACGGATGTCGAGCGTGCCTTCCTACAGGAGTTCTATCTCGACGGCCTGGGTGAGTTCGCCTACCGCAACAATCTTGATCTCTCCGAGTTGCGGATCGTCGGCCCGGCGCTGACGCGGAAAACTCCGGTGGCCTTCAACCCGGACGAGGGCCGGTCCCTGGTGCCGTTCGGCGGTGGCGTGGACTCCATCGTCACCGTGGAGTTGTTGCGGCCCAGGGCCAAGGACCCGGCCCTGTTCGTCGTCAACCAGCCCGGTGACCGGTTTGCGGCCATTGAACGAGCCGCTGATGCCACCGGCCTGCCGGTGGTCCGGGCGGAGCGGCTCATCGACAACCAGGTGCTGCGCTCGGCGGAGCTCGGTTTCCTCAACGGGCATGTGCCGGTCACGGGGATTCTCTCGGCGATCGCCGTGATGGCCGCCGTCCTGGACGGGCGGGACGCCGTGGTGATGTCCAACGAGTGGTCGGCGTCGGTGGGAACCATCGAGGTCGACGGCCGCTCCATCAATCACCAGTACTCCAAGGGCGAGGCGTTCGAGACCGCCCTGCGGTCGGTCCTCGCCGAGACTTTCGGGGGCCGGCCGGAATATTTTTCTCTGCTGCGCCCGTTCACCGAGCTCTGGATCGCCCGGCGTTTCGCCGCGCTGCCGCAGTACTTCGACCATTTCCGCAGCTGTAACCGCGCCTTCCACATCGACCCCGCACAGCGGCTGGACCACTGGTGCGGAACGTGCGACAAGTGCTGTTTCATCGATCTGATTCTTTCCCCGTTCATGGACGAGCCGACGCTGCGGCGGGTCTTCGCCGGACGTGAACCACTGGCTGACATGGCGCTGCTGGGCCGTTTCCGCGCCCTGCTGGGCCTGTCCGCGGACAGCAAGCCCTGGGAGTGCGTCGGCGACGTCACCGAGTGCCGGGTCGCTACCCTGCTCGCCACCGGACGCCGTGATCGCGGTGCGTCACCCGTCCTCGCCGCGCTCGGTCCGCTACCGGGGGAACCCACGCCTGAGGAGCTGCTCATCCCGCACGGCCGACACTTCGTTCCGGACCGGTATGCGCCCGACGATCTCCTGGTCTGACCTGTGCGGCCGCGCGGTCGGTCTCTACGGCCTGGGCCGTGAGGGCGAGGCCAACCTGCGCGCCTGCCTCGCGCGGGGGATCGAGCCGGTGCTCGTCGACGACGCCCCCGCCCGGACCGACATCGACGGCCGCCCGCTGTTGGTGACAGCGCAGGGCGGCCTCGACGCGCTCACCCACTGCGATGTCGTCATCAAGGCGCCTGGAATCTCGCGGTACGGCGAGACCGTGCGGCACCTCGGACGGCTCGGTATTCCCGTGGTCGGCGGGGTGGGGCTGTGGCTCGTCGATGCAGACCGGTCGAAGGTGGTCTGCGTGACGGGAACCAAGGGCAAGAGCACGACGTCGGCGGTTGCCGGGCACCTGTTGACCCGGTTCGGCTACCGGTGCCTGGTCGGGGGCAACATCGGCGTGCCGCCACAGGATCCGCTGGTCGGCGGCGACTACGACTTCTGGATCATCGAGGTGTCCAGTTACCAGGCGACCGACCTGGCATGCTCCCCGCCGGTGGTTGCGGTCACCTCGCTGCATCCTGATCATCTGCCGTGGCATGAGAATGATCATGAGACGTACTTTCGCGACAAGCTCTCCGTCTGCTCCCAACCAGGTGCCGATCTGACCATCGCCAACGGCGACAGCGACCTGATCCGCGCGCACCGGGGCCTGCTCGGCCCGAGGGTGGCATGGGTGCGCGCTGACGGCAGCCCGGGCGGCAGCCCGGACGGCAGCACCAACGGCGAATGGATCCGGCAACTGGGCCTGCTGGGTCTGCACAACCGGCGCAACGCCCTGATCGCCGGCGCCTGCCTGCGGGCACTGGGAGTACCCGAGGCGGACGACGACGACAAGCTGCATACCGCAGCCGAGGGGTTCGCCGGGCTGGACAGCCGGCTCCAGGTGATCGGAGAAGTCGACGGCGTCACATTCGTCGACGACGGCC
>NZ_CAUVXI010000080.1:0-5820 GCF_963555845.1 Protofrankia sp. Cas8
ACCCGATGGCGCTCAACGCCGCGCTGGTCTCGGCCGGCGTGCGCGTCTCCGAACTGGTGGTGGAACGACGATCACTCGAGGATGTGTTCCTGGAGCTGACCGGCAACGACCACGACGGTGCCCTGCAATCCGTCCTGGATGACCGATGATCCGTGTTGAGATCCAGATCTTGCTCATGCGGCGACGGACCTGGGTGTCGGTGCTGATGCTCGCGACGCTTCCAGTGATCGTCGCGCTCTTTTTGAAGGTCAGCGGAGTCGGGTCGGGGGCAGGGAGCCCGGCCTTCCTCACCGAGGTCATACATAACGGAACGTGGCTCCCGATCGCAGCCCTCGCCCTCGTCCTACCGCTGTTCCTACCGGTTGCGGTACTGCTGCTGGCAGGTGAGGCGATCGCGGGTGAGGCCGCCGCGGGCACGCTGCGCTACCTGCTTATCCGTCCGGTCGGCCGGGGCCGGTTGCTGGCCGCGAAACTGGTCGGGATCATCGTCTATCTCGTGATCGCAGTGACCGCGGTGACCACGACCGCCTTCGCGGTCGGCTGGGGGTTGTTCGGGTTGGCGCCCATCAAGCCGCTGTCCGGCGCCGGCCCGCCCCTGTCCCTGTCGGAGGCGGCCATCCGGATCGCGCTGTCAGCGCTGTTCGTGGCCGCATCCATGCTCGGCATCGCCGGCGTGGGACTGCTCCTGTCGGTGGTCACCTCGACGCCGCTCGCGGCCACGCTCGGCGCACTCGGCGTCCTGGTCACCGCGGGAGTGCTCGACCAGCTCCCGGCCGCCGCAGCCATCCAGCCGTACCTGCCGACCCACTACTGGATGGGGTTCATCGACCTGTTCCGCGATCCGGTGAGCTGGGTGAACATCAGACGTGGGCTGGCCCTCGAGGGCTGCTACGGCGCGGCGATGGTCATCCTTGCCCGGATTGTCTTCGGAACCCGGGACATCACGAGCTGACAGCTGTCATGCGCTGACCGCGGTCCCGAGGTGGTGGCCCTCACGAGCTGACGCGGCCCGCTGCGGCGGCTTGGCGGCTACCGGCGCGCGTCCGCAGCGGGTTCGGTCCGATGATCGCCGCGAACCGGCGCAGATACTCGTACTCGAGGCTCAGCATCCGCGCGGTGTGTGTGTCGAACGCATCCCTGGTGCCGTGCAGGAATGCATCGTGGCGGGTCGCGTGCAGCTGGTCCACCTCGCGGACGAGATCCTCGTCCGACAGTTGGGCCGCCGGGATGCCTTCGGGACGGTGCTTCATACCGACTGGCATACCCACTCCGGCGGGGCCGGTCACCTGTCTGTCACCACCAGAGCGGATCCAGATCCGCCAGGACGACGGCGGCGAGGTCGGTGAGGTCGCGTTCCACCCGGTTCTGACGCAGATACGCACTGAGATCGGCGACGCGCCGGGCGTACCCGCGATCGGCGCACAACGGGCCGGGGCCGAGCGCGCGCCCCACCCGGTCGAGGACCTCGGTCGCGCCTGCCTCGATGTTCGCTCGCACCCGTAGCGCGCGCCTGCGTGCGGACCCACCGACATCATCGGGATCGGCGTCCATGTCGCGGGCTGCTGTCTCCAGGACGCAGCGCATCGCCATCAGCACCGCGTCCACGCGACCCAGGTGTTCCAGCGCGTGGATGTCGAGGCGCCGGCCGGTTCGGCCGGTTCGGCCGGTTCGGTCGGTTCGGTCGGCGAGATGACCCGCCTCTCCTTCGTGATCGGTGTGGCCGGCGGCGAACAGCGTTCGGGCGACACCTGTCGCGCCGCCGAACCAACATGCCGCGATATCCACTTTGGTATGCCAGAAGATCGGCTGGTCGAGGTATGCCGCGTCCGGATCGGACCCGCCGGTCGAACCGGTCGACCAACCAGGCTCACCCACCGGGATGGCGGGTGCCCCGTCGAACAGGACGGTCGCGGTGTCCGCGCCGGTCATCGCCTGGGACGCCGATCCGTCTGATCCGTCTGATCCCGCTGTTGCCACGGCAACGTTGCGCTCATTGAGCCGGACGGCGAACAGCCCGATCGTGCCTTCGCGCGTCTCTTCGCCGCCGTCCGTGATGACTCTGGCCGCGACCAGCGCGTGGGTGAGCACGCGCGCACCCGGGCAGGATGACCTGACGCCATGTACTGTCCAGCCGCCACGACCTCGACGGGCGACCAGCGAACCGATCGGCTCCTCCGTCGCCCACAACCCCCATCGCTGATCATGTTCGGGTGCCGGCCCAGCCGAATCAATCAGGATCGCCGCTGCGCTGGTGTGGGCCTGTGCGAGTCGAGCCAGCGTGACGTCGAAGGCGGCGAGATCGGCGAGCGCACGCCAACGCGCAGCGGTGGCACCCGCCGCGGGTAGTGGAAGATCAAGCCGTCCGGACGCGATAAGCGCTGCGAATGCCCCACCTACCCTCGCGGGAGGGTACGGCCTTCCCATCGGCGTCCGGCCGGTGGCCGTACCGATTGGCCGCCCCGGGACGTCCAGTGGAACGTCACATGGAACGTCCAGTGGAACGTCCACAGGCATGGCCAGGGGAATGTCCAGCGACGCGGCAATCGGGAGGCTTGTTATCATCAGAATTCACCCCAGGTCATGCGCGCGGGCGGCTGTTCGGCGGTGACAGCGGCAGTTGGCGCCAATGGCTGCCCGTGCGTGTCACCCATGCGTCGGACGGTCATGCCCTGGTTGCTCTCCCATCCCGCAACCGCCAAACATGACTTGCCGAAAATGCTGTAGGTACAGGAGGTGCAGTATGTGCTGCAGTATCAGCATTTATACGTCATGATGGGCACCGGTAGTTGCCACCTGATCTGCCGGCCACCGCACCCGGATGTGCGGATGGGAGCCTGGGGGGCATCATTCCAGGGCAACACGTTTCTGTGGGAAGGGAGACCGTGATGGTCGACGCCCATGCCGCGGTGGAGGGGTTCCGCCCGAGCAGTAACGGGCTGCCCTTCACCAACGATTTTCCAAGGCAGCCCGTGCTGAAGATTAATCTTCCAGGTGTCGGGCCGGTACCGATCGGTGACGCCAGTCGCGGTTTGTGCGGTGGCATGATCTACACGACGCGTGATCTTTTCGAGGCGAAGCTGACTCCACCGGTGTTGAAGGAACCACCTGCGCCGGACTCACCGCTGTACCGCTACATCGTCCGCCGGCTGTTCGACAGCTTCGACATCCCGCGTGGCGTCGCGCGCTACTACCAGCTCATGGCCACTCCGGATGCGGACACGACCCGGTCCTCGCTGACCCTGCGCGGTTCCGGGCGCATCACGGTCGTGAACGAGTGGCCGCGGGTTCGACTCGACCTCGACCGCGGCGTCCTGGCCCCGCTCGGTGTCATCACGCTGCGCTCCTACGATCCGTTCCAGCTTGGGTCCAGCCATCAGCTCCTGGCATACGCCTACGAACAGCGACGAACCGCGGTCACGCTCCGGGTCTACGATCCGAACACACCCGTGGAGCACGCCGACGACGTGACGCTGTCGTTCGACGTGGCGTACCCGACCGGACCGGTCCCGATCGCACACAACCTGGCCATCGGCGGACGTCGGGTACGGGCCTTCTTCCTCTCCCGCTACCGCTGGGCGAACCCGCTGCCGGCGCTGGCCGACGCCTGAGGGCCGCCGGGCCACGTGAGGGAGGTGCCCAAGCGATCTGGAACCCGTTTGTCGCCAGCGGCCCGTCACCTCTATGCTTGCAGTGGTCCCAACGGTAGACGTTCTGGGTAAGTTGTAGATCAAGCCTGGTCGTCGTCGCCCGCCCCCATCGTCTAGCGGCCTAGGACATCGCCCTTTCAAGGCGGTAGCACGGGTTCGAATCCCGTTGGGGGCACCACCCCAAGACCTGCAACGAGGGCTCCCTGAACCGGGCAAACCTGGTCAGGGAGCCCTCTTCGTCTGTCCGGCCACATCCGACCGTCACCGGCCCCCGGTGGTTGATCGTGCCGAATACGTGCCCAAGTTCCCGGCGTCACCGGTTTTGTGGGCGACTCGACACCACCGATACCCAGACCCGGGACTGACCCTGTCCGGGACCAGCGACCAGCGACCAGCGACCCTCCGGGGGATCCCAGCCGGGTACAGGATCCCTCGCGGGTGACGGCCGTAGGTGGGAAGTGCCGCTCCGGTGACCGCAATGACCTACCGTCCGTGTCCTCGGCGGCCGGCCGTAGGTGGAAAGTGCTGCTCCGGTGACCGCAATGACCTACCGCCCGTGTCCTCGGCGCTGCGAGATGCGGCGACCCACCGCAGCGCATCCCGCGCCTCGTCGGAGACGTCCTCCCTGTTGCGCAGGATGTGTTGAAGGCCCCGCGACGCAGCGCTGACCCCCGGCGTAGCCGAACGACGCGAATACGCCCCTACGCATGCGCCCGGGCGCACCATCCGCTCCAGGGTTCGGTTCGTACTGCGCGAGCAAGGCTGGGGCTGTCGGGCTTGTGCGTTCGATGGCCTACGACTGGGGCACCTTTGGTATTCGCGTCAACGCACTCGCCCCCACACACGGTATGTCACCCAACCTGTCGCTTCCGTCGGATGCCGCCGTCGTCGGCATGTCGCGTGCGGAGAGCTCGCTCGCGAAGAGTGGTGACCCATGGGACGCGTCGACCATGTTCCCCGGGCCGCTCAAGGTCGACCGGCCGCCCTCCCTCGGGGACAACGCCGCAGTAGCAACATTCCTCGCCTCCGACGCAGCTCAGTACATGTCGGGCGTGACGATTCCTTCGTGCGACGGAGGAAGCGAGGAAGCTTTGCCAGAACCTCGATCCAGATCCCTGAAGACTGGTCCGTTATGGACCACGTCTGACCATGAGCGCCGAGCAGTCACCCGGGCTCAACGAACCCAACCCACTCCACGACTCCCGGTCTTAGGAAGACGGCGCAACCCCAGGGTTATTGATCTAACTGTCGGCATCGAGTCAGGCCTGCGAAAGCCGGCCGGGCGCCGGCCTGCATTCGTGGTGGCGCGGGCCAAGGAGGCTCCTGCAAGGGGTCGGTGTCCCTGCTGTGGCCCGCGGCCACTGGTCGATCTCAAAGTCCTACTGGCGGCTCGCAGCGAGGTCGTCAGCGTCGGTGCGGGCGATGGCCGCGTCGACGATGGCGTACTCTGCCCCGTCGAGGACGGAGAGCGCCAGGTCGATTGCGTCGACGGCGTCCTGCTCAGCCACCTCAGCATGGTGCTGCGCCTTGCGGACGTCCCGCTCGTTTCGTCGCCTGTCGGCATCTGCGCGCACCTCGGCGAACCGCTGCTCTACCGACGAGCGCACCGCATCCCACTGTGGCTGCATGCCGGCCTTCGCCTCTTCGGCCTTGCCCGTTGCCTTGGTCTTGGCGGCTGTGACAGAGGTCGTCAGCGCGGTTCGTTCTGCCTCCAGGCGCGCGCGGTTCTTCTCCCGCGCCGCGCCCACCACGTCATCGACCTTCCTCGCTCGGTCGGAAAACTCGCTGAGCTGCTCAGACAGCGCCTTCATAGTTGACCCTCCTTCTCGGTCGCTTGGCCCTGGGCCTCGCGGATCGGTTGGCTGCCTCCAGCCGACCCGTACCCGCCCCCGAGGTTCTGTATCCGGATGCCTTCGCCTGACAGCCGTCGCGACCAGGGCGACACATCAGGCGGCGGACAAAGTCCCACGAGGCGGTCGCGCCGCCGTTGAGCCCTCGGGGGTGTAGCGGCACCGCGACACCCCCCGTTCCGCCTCTGAGTACAGTCCGTGATGGTCCTGCGCTGGTTCTGCGATAGAATCCGGGTCAAGCAACTCGCCGGCGACCACGGGATCGGCCGGTCGACGTCCTACACCTACCTCCACGAGGGCATCGCGGTGCTGGCGCTGCGGGC
>NZ_CAUVXI010000080.1:6167-17370 GCF_963555845.1 Protofrankia sp. Cas8
ACCAAGGATGCGGAACATCAGCGGCTCCAACTCGACCAGAGCCGCACTCGTCACGGCGTCCGCTTCTATTCTCGATCCGCTCTCTCGGAGAGACCTTCCAAGAGAGCGGACACTTTTCCCATAATTTCCAGCACCGCCCGGGTCTTCGCCAACTCCGCGGCCAGTCTCGCGTTCTCGGCCTTCAACCGCCGGTTCTCCGCCGACCCCGCTGCCTGGGCCGGCCCAGGCGAACTCTTCGCCCCCAACGCGCTCCGGTCACGCGCCCTACGCCACTTGGCGACGTGCGAGTCGTACAACCCCTCCCGGCGAAGCAACGCCCCCCGAGCACCGTGCTCGGTCAATGCGTCGTACTCCCCGACGATCCTCAACTTGTACGCGTCGGTAAACGTCCGCCGCGTCGGCTGGCCTTCCCTGGAACCGGACCCCTTCGGCGCCTTCCCGCTCGGCCTTTCCGAACCACCCGACGACACGTCTGCCATGGTCAAAGTCGCAAGATCCTGATCCGCATCGCGCCCTACTCGCTACACCCGACGGATAGATCGTTCTGTCTCAACTCACCTTGGCAGAGAGGGGGTCAGCGTGGGAACCCGGGTGCCGACGTGGTGTCGGACCGCAGTATGGGCGACGTGAGACCGCAGGAGATAGGCGACGGCGACGCTCGTGTCGAGCGCGAGGTCGGTCACCGGCGCCCGGCGTCGATCAGGGCGAACACGGTCTCGTCGGTCACGACGGTGTCCGAATCGGCTACCAGGGAGCCGTCGACCTCTCGGAGCCGCGCCGTCCGTCCGGCGGGTACGAGTTGCAGACCGGCACCGTAGAGGCTGACATCGACGGACGCACCGGGCTCGAGGCCCAGAGCGTCACGTAGTGGCTTGGGATGACGATGCGTCCCACCGAATCGACGGTCGCTTCCATAGGGAAAAACGGCACCAGCCGATTCCCAGGCCATCCCCGGCGTACCAGAAAATTGGTCGCCGCGGGTTCGCTTGCCTGACCGCCTCAGGCTCCCAGGAATCGGTTGCGAGCGGCCTGCGCTCACCGGCTGTGGAGCACTGTCGGCCGGGTGACGGGGACGACGGTGAGGAGGCCGTCCAGTCCCGTGAAGTCGTCGGGGTTGGTCGTGAACAACGGCAGGTCCTCGGCTATTGCGATCGCGGCGATCATCAGGTCGGCCAGCCGTCGTCTGGGCTTGCGTCCGGCGCCGATCACGGCCGCGCAGACCCTGCCGTAGATGCGCGCGGCTTCCACGTCGAACGGAATGGGGTCGAACTCGTTCTCGGCACGCTGCAACACGTCCAGTCGCCGGGCGCGTTCGGCGTGCTCGTCGTAGTTGTCCTGCTCCTCGTTCCTGCGCACCTCGTGCGGCCCCGCGGAGAGCTCCGCCAGGGTGATAGCGCTGATCGCCATTTCGGCGGGAAGTTCGTCGGGGTCCACCCACCGGCGCAAGATCATGATGTTCGTGTCGAGTAGCCCGTGGGCGTGGTCACCGGTCATACGGGTCGTCCGGTTCCTGGTCGGCCGTGGCGTTCTGGTCGGCTCGGAAGGTATCCAGGGAGATGTCGGGGGCGCTGCGCGACATCGCCCTGAACTCGCTGCGCGGAACGAACCGTCGACGCCGCCGCAGCGGGATCAGCTCGCCGATCTGGTGTCCGTCGCGGGTGACCGTGAACGCCTGGCCGCCCTGGACCGCGTCCATGATCTCTTTTGACCTGTTGCGCAGATCACGCTGGGTGACCTCAGGTTGAGAACTCATACTGCCGACGATACCCGCCATGTGCCACCTGGTGCTACCTGGTGCCACTCTCAGGCCGAGATCAACTGTGGGATGTCACGTTACGCCGCGGGGGCGCCAACCGGAAGCCGTCCGTGACGGCCGGACGTCCGGACGTGAAGTCGTCGGCCGAACCTACTGCCGCTGGTACGACGACTGGTACCGCGACTGGTACCGCGACTGGTACCGCGACCGGCACGAGAACAGCCGCCCCGGGGTTACCGGCAACGGCGGCGCCGGCCCTCGGGTCTCCGGCGGTAGATCAGGCCGGCGTCGCGCAAGACGTGAACCCAAGACGTGAACCCAAGACGTGAACCGCGGCGGCGAGCCCGTCGACCGTCCACGGTTGACGGGGCTCGCCGGGTAGCAGGGCAGACGCCTGTGCCGCGGATCGCTGTCCGAACACAAGATTCAAAAAAGGCTCTGCGGCTGGGCAGGCCTTGTCAATTATCGTGCCCTTACATCGGAATTTCCGGTCGCAGGCGTCCGAGGTCAGATTCTTACGGCATTCTTACGGCGTTTCCCCTGCTCGCCATTCACCTTGACGCATCCAGCGACGCCTTTCTATCGTCGCGGGGTCGGGGTTTCGGTGAAATCTTGTTGATCCCAGGTTGCTGCAACGACGGAAAACTCACGAGATCCCGACGTCGATCGGTTCACGAACACGGGTGGGAATCCGCCCGAATGGAAGGAGAACGGCATGGCTGTGCTGTCAAAACGATGGTCGTCAAAACGATGGTCGTCAAAACGGTGGTCGCTCGCGGCTGCCACGCTCATGATTATCGCAGCTACGGGGGTGACAGGTGGTCAGGCGCTCGCCGGCGCGAACCAGCCGAAGGGCGCGGCCGCGGGACTGGGGCCGCTACGCGGTTTGCTGCCTCGTGATCACCTGACGCTCGAGAGCGCGCTCCAGGTCGATCTCAGCAAGGAAAGCGTCCGCCTGCCCATTTACAAGGGGAAGGCGAACGGCACGACGGTGTGGTTCACGCTCCTGGATGCCTCTGACGAGGGCCTGGCACGCGACCTGGGGGTGAACTATGCGCCTAAGCTCACCAATCTCGCCGTCGGCTGCCAGGAATGCGTCCAGACGGTGACCCTCGACGCGCCGACGCCGCAGCAGAACCGTTTCGGGCAGGCCGTTGTCAACTTCCAGGGCGCGCCCGATTTCAGCCCGACCCGGGTGGCCGAGCCCGGACCGGATGGTTTCCCGCTTGCCAAGTTCGCGCCCGGCGCGGTCGCCGGCCCAGGTTACAGCCCGTTCATCCGCCTCGCCGGGTCGAACGTCGTCTACAGCGCGCCGATCGTCGCGACCGGCGACGGTCCCTTCGACGTCGTCCACCACACCGACACCGGTGATCGTGTCCTGGGCATTCACATCGCACCTCCGTCCCCGCCCGGCCAGTACCTGGAGTCCTACGTCGACATGTTGTTCGTCAAGGGCTTCGACGCCGGCAAGCCGATCGTGTACATCAGCACCGACGCGGGCCAGCCCCTGACCGCCGCACTGGAGCGTGCGACCTACGTGCCCGCGCTGGACAAGGCGGCCTACAACGGCGGCGACGACTTCCTCGGCTCCGCCCGCGAGCGGCTGTTCGGGTTCATCAACGGCCAGACCGGCGCCGACAACAGCCAGGCACAGGGGTTCGTTCATCTCGCCAAGGACGGGCATGTCGCCGAGGACGCCAGCGCGGGTAACACCGCGCTGATCGACGCCCTGCGCAACGGCGGTGACCTGCTCAACGTGTTCGGTGACTTCCCGACCGAGACCGATCCCAGGCACGCGCTGGCCTACAGCCCGCTGTGGGACGCGCAGCTTGGCCTGTGGACCGACAAGGCCGTGCGGCAGGGCCTCAACAAGCGGCAGATCGACGAGGTCCAGGTGTTCAACCTGGCGGCCAGCCGGCCTGATCTGCTGACCGGCGTCGACCCTGCCACCGGTCAGCCCGCCCCCTACGGTTCCGTCGGGGTCGACATCAACTGCGCGGTGATCGGGTTCATGGACACAGCCCCGACCGCGAACCTCGCTGATCCCCTCCCCAACTCGCAGTTCCCGCCCAGGTAGCACTACCGGAGTTTCGCGGTGGGATGGGTGGACCCCGATCGGTATCGGGGTCCACCCGCCCCGGTCAGCGGGGCAGGCGCTGGTGGCCCGCTCGGAAGAACTCGACAGCCTGGTCCACCGAGTGGGCCTTTTCCCAGCTCAGGCTGGCGCCGAACGGCTGGTTCCAGAAGCCGTCCGGGTCCGGCGGCGTGGTGGGTAGCGACGGCGGCCCGACGTAGAGGTACGGATCATTCACGTAGTCGTCGCCGGGGCTGGCTCCGTAGTTGACACCGGAGGCGGCGAGGGCGACGTCGAGATGCTCCGGCCACAAGGTGATCGGGCTGGGCGCGTCCGGGTCGATCTCGGCGGTGAACCGGCGCAGCGCCTCGTCGGCCAGGGCATACCAGTCGGCGATCAACTGGGCGGCGGTCGGATCGACGACGAGCGGGGCGTCCAGGTCAAGGCTGGTAGCGGGGGTGTAGACGGCGGACGGGGCACCGGGCTCGATGCCGGCGGCCTGCCCGGCGGAGCGCAGGGTGGTGATGTCCGTCCGCCCGATCTCGCCGTTTGCGCGGACCACCAGCTCGCAGCCCTCGACACTGACCGTCCGGTGGTCGGGGCCGAAGGGCGGTGTGCCGAACCCGCCGGGCCGCACCACCAGGCCGATCCGCCCGGTGGCCCGGTAGCGGGACGCAGCCAGGACGTGTTCGGCCAGGGTGTGCAGGGACGTCCGGGTCTGCCCGAAACGATCAGGTAGCTGGTCGGTTCCGCTCATGGCCGCTCTTCCTTCCTCGGGGTGGGATGGGCGCCCGGTTGGGCTCGGAATCGGGCCGAGGTGCCGCGATGGCCAGCTGGCGCGATGGCCAGCTGGCGCGATGGCCAGCTGGCGCGGTGCCCCGATGGCGCGCGGCTTCTGTGGTTACAGCAGCTCGGCGTCCTGGCGGATGTGCAGGAGCGCGGGGCCGTCGCCGGTGAACAGGGCCGTCATCGCATCGTCGAGGTCACCGGGATGGGTGGCACTGTGGCCGGCCGCGCCGCAGAGGCGGGCGTAGGCGGCGAAGTCGGGATTGTGCAGGGAAGTCTGCCAGACCGGGAACTGCTCGCCGAGTTGTTCTTTGCTGATCTTACCGAGGGCGCCGTTGTCGAGCAGGATGTGTTTGATCCCGATGCCGTACTTGACCGCGGTGGTCACTTCGGCGAGGTATTGGCCGAAGCCGCCGTCGCCGGTGACGGCCACGACCGGGCGGCTGGGGTCGGCCGCCCATGCGCCGATCGCGGCCGGGTAGCCGAAGCCGATCGAACCGAGGTAGCCCGACATCAACACCGGCTGGCCGGCGGACTCGAAGTAGCGGCCGAAGGAGTAGGCGTGGTTGCCGACGTCGACGCTGATGACGGCGTCGGCGGGGATGTGCCGCCCGAGCGCGTCGAAGACCGCCGCCGCGGACAGTCCCCGGCCCCGGTCGTCGGCGACGCGGCGCGCCTTTTCAGCGCGCCACAATGCCCAGCGCGCCGCCACGTCCGGCCGCTGGTCCACCCCGGCCGTGGTACCAGCCGGACCGCCGTCGAGGGCCGCCGCCAGGGCGAGCAGGCTCAGTTCGGCGTCGCCGAGCACCCCGACGTCCACCTTCTGGAAGCGGCCGATGGCGGCGTGGTCATCGTCGATCTGGATGGCGGGTTTGTACGGCGCGATGCCGGTGTGGTTCGCGAACGACGCGCCGACGACGACCAGCAGGTCTGCCTCGTTCATCAGCCAGCTGGCGACCGGGGTGCCGCTGCGGCCCAGCACGCCAGCCCCGAGCGGGTGGGTGTCCGCCAGTAGCCCCTTGGCCTTGAAGGTCGTCGCGACCGGTGCACCCAGCCGTTCCGCCAGCGCTCGCAGGGCCGCTGCGGCCGGCCGGGCGCCATGCCCCGCGATGATGACCGGTCGTCGGGCGCGGCGCAGCAGATCGGCAGCCGTCCGCACGGCGGTGGCGTCGGGACCGCTGCGGCGGTCGGAGAGCCGGCCGTCGGGCCGGACCGCTGCCGCGGTCGCCGGCAGTACCTGCACCTCGTCCGGCAGCACCAGGTGCGCGACCCCGCGTCCGTCGACGGCGTGCTTGACCGCGAGCGCCGCAAGCTCGCCATGGTCGCTGCCGGCCTGCACCGTCGCCGTGGACACCGCGACGTCCCGGAATACCGCCGAGAGGTCCAGGTCCTGGAACGCTCCCCGGCCGAGAACCTTCGACGGCACCTGCCCGGAGATCGCCAACACCGGCGCACCGTCGAGCTTCGCGTCGTATAGACCGGTCAGCAGGTTCGTCGATCCGGGCCCGGCGATCGCGAAGCACGCCGCCGGACGTCCCGTCAGCTTGCCGTACGCGCTGGCGGCGAACGAGGCGGCGCCCTCGTGCCGGATACCGATATAGGTGATCTCGCCACGCGCCTCAGCGCGGCGCAGCGCGTCGGCGAAGCCCAGGTTGGAGTGCCCGACCATGCCGAACACGTGCCGGACGCCCCACGCGACCAGGGTGTCCACGAGAACGTCGCTGACGGTGCGGGTCTCGATCCGCGCCGGCGGCAGCTGCACGAACGCCCCGTCGTCCCGTTCGTGCACGGCGTAGGCGGTCGCCGCGTCGGTGAAGCCCGCCGGCGGTTTCCCCGTGGTGGGATCGTAGTCGTAGCCGTGCCACGGACAGCGCAGCCAGCCGTTCTCGATCGACCCCTCGCCGAGCGGGCCGCCCTGATGCGGGCAGCGGTTCTCCAGCGCCGAGAGCAACCCCCCGCACCGCGTCAGCGCCACACTGCGGCCACCGACCACGGCGGTACGCACCCGACCCTCGTCGGGCAGATCCTCGGCGTCCACCCGATGCCAGCCGGACGTCTCAGCCGGCTGCTCTGGCTGCTCTGGCTGCTCTGGCCGCTTAGCGGACATGGCGTGGCCTTTCACGGATTGTGCCGGCGCCGGCCGGCGGGTGATCGAGGTCTGCGGTCACCATCACGACGTCTTCCTCGCGGGAGGCTGTGCGGTGGTACGGCTGTGAGATAGGTGGATGGGCTGCCGTCGTCCAGCTGATTCCTGGAACAGTACAGACCCAGGCGGGGATGACGTCCAGGCGACGGCTTCAACGACGGCTTCAACGACGGCTTCACCGAGGGCTTTCGACGACGGGAATAGGCGCCTCGGGTCGCCGGTTGCCACGGTGGGTGAACCGCACCGGGGAACGTGGTGGGGGAGGTTTCGTCCTCCCAGCCGCTATATGGATCCGATCTCCATCAAGTACACCAACGCTCCCTTTCCATCACGGGGACCGGGCCGGGTATGTTTCGTCATCGCGGTGCAGAAGGCCGCAGCGCGCAGGCTCGACTGGTTGACCCACAACCCGCCGCCGGCTGAGCACGAGGCGCACGGTCTGTCGGCCGAATGACCGGCGCACGGAGTGACCGGCGCGAAGGGGACCTGGCCGTCAACCCACCCGGGCGCGGGCCCAGTCGTACCAGGACGCCGGCAGGCCGGGTGCTCGCAGGACGGCGCCGGTCAGCTGCGCGTCATGGGAGTGGTAGGCCGTTGCCACCAGGCCCACGGTGACAGCCTGGTCGGGGCTGGACAGCACGTGCAGGCGGTCGCCGGCCGCCAGCTCGCCCTCCTGGAGAACCCGCACGTAGGCCCCGGGTCTGCCGGCGGCGGCGAAGCGGCGCGGGAGGCTGCGGTCACCGAACCTGACGGCGAGCTTGTAGCAGGGCACGCGTGGCTGAGTGACCGCCAGCACGGCGGAGCCGATGGCCCAGACCTCGCCCACGGCGACGGAGCGTAGGTCGATCCCGGCTGTGGTCAGGTTCTCGCCGAAGGCGCCTGGTGGCACGTCCCGGCCGAGCTCATCGGCCCACCAGGCGAGGTCCTCGGCGGCGTAGGCGTACACGGCCTTGTCGACGCCGCCGTGGACGGTGGGGTCAGCCTGGCGATCGCCGGCCAGGTTGCACCGTCCGACGGCGACCCGGCCCGCAACGGGAGCCTTCCAGATCGCGGTGGTCACGACCGTACCGTCGACCTCGACGGTCCGCGGCAGGCCGACGTTGACGGACACCACCGTCGGACCCGCGCCGTCATCGCACATTTCGGCCTCCCTGTCAGTGCCGGGTGTGGGGCGGATCGGCCACGACCGGCGTTGCCGCGCGTACGTTCACGGCTGTTAGAGCGCCCGGCAATTGGTTCGTGGGCACATGACACCCTTGTCGATCAGAGAAACTCAAGCAATCCCCGGGCCGGGGTCAGGCGCGCAGCAGCGTGATCGTGCGACTGCTGGGGCTGGCGACCTCGGGGTCGGCGAGCACGTTCACTTCGACGCCGGTGGTCAGGACGCGGGCGATGACCTCGCGGTAGATCGGGTTCGCGACCCGTACCGGGTTGCGAGGGGTGATCAGCCCGAGGTCGCGGACGTAGGTCAGGTCGTCGTCGTAGGGATCGAGCGCGAGCAGGTTCCCGGCGAGGACGGGTTCGAGGATGCGCCGGACCCGGGGCTCGGCGAGTTTCGCGGCCAGCGAGTCCAGGTGAGTGGCGCGAGCCAGGATCAACCGCTCCTTGGCCTGGTCCACATGGTCGACGGTGATCGGTTCGCCGACCGGCACCCCGATCTCCTCGACGACTTCGAGGGCCAGCGCGTTGACCAGCCAGGGCTGCCCGGCGGTCAGCTCGATCGCCCGAGCGGTCGCCTCCGGGGTGAACTCCTGCCCTGTCTCGGCGGTGTGCTGGGCGTAGAGTTCGCGGACCTCCTCGGGCAGGAAGTCACCGAGTCGCAAAGACTTGATCTTGACGTTGAACGGGCTGGCGGTACCCAGCCGGGACGGGTCGCCCCCCGAGGCGGTCCCGGGGACCCGCGGAACCGCGAAGCGGTTTCGGGGGCAGGAGTCGCGGACGTCGCGCAGCCCGCACAGCACCACTGACGCCGGGAACCGCCGCGGACGTTGGTTGAACCCGGCCCGGAGCTGACGCAGCACACTGACCAGGCTCTGCCCGCGCAACGCGTCGATCTCGTCGAAGAACAACACCAGCGGCCGAGGACACACCAGCGCCCAGGCCGCGAGCGATTCCTTGAGGAGGTTGGCGTCCACCGTGTCCGGCCACGGCGGCGGGCGCAGCTCCGGCGGTAGGGCGATCTCGGCTTGGCTCCGGACCTCCTGCAGGATGCTGCGCTGGGCCGTGCCGTAGTCGTCACCTGCCGCCTCGCCGAGCTCGCACGAGAAATGCAGCGCCGCGTACCGACCGCCAGCTGTCAGCTCCTCCGCCAGCGCGCGCAGCGCCGTCGTCTTCCCGGTCTGGCGGGGAGCGTGGACCACGAAGTAGCCCATCCGCTCCACCAGCCCAGGCCCTTGCGGGAGCCGCCGAAGCGCCGGAATCATGTAGTCGTACGTGGGGCGACACGGCCCCGCCGTGTTGAACCGGCGCGTCACCACGCTCACCACCCTCCACGACCTCGGGCCGAGGATCGTCGTCGGTCACTCTACGGACCGCCGCCGAGCCCACACCCCACCTCGGCGAGCCTCACGCTCGGGCTCTCCTGATGATCCGAGCCCACTTCTGTAGTGAATTCCACTGGGGGTGCGGAAAGTCGCCGATCAATGATTTTAGGTGACCGATCGGGATAGATTAGACTAGGAGCGATTACTCAGATAGCCGATGATGCAACACGCCGTCGCCGAGCGCGGCATCTGACGTCCATTCGGCAGCACTTGCTCTTCATGTCGCCTGCACATGTACGGCTTTTCCACAAGCTCGCGCAGGGCTCTCGACCTCGGCGCCTCCCGCGCGTACCATGGACATGCACGGACGGTCGTCTGCCACCGGAAACGGCGGCATCCGCAGAGCGGCATAAGCCGGCCGACGCGCCTAGAGGGCCGCCACCCACGGGTAGGCGGCCTTCGTCGTGTCGTTCCACGGATGCATCTTGAGTCCGTAGGAGGTAAGCGGACGCCCCGGTCGCCGGTAGAGGCGGGACGCGAGTTCACGCAGATACCGAGTCTCCATGTTGCCGAAGCGGTCCGGCTCGAAGGCGGGAAACGTCGCGGACGCGGCCATGTCTGCGAGCTGGAGCCCCTCCACGCGGCTCGGTTGATCGATGCGACCACCGTGGCTGTCGAGCGCCCCCCAGGCGATCCGACAGTCGGGGTCCGCCTGTAGCGCCGCTTCGTATCGCCGCAGCTTGGTGGTCTCGAACCGTACGATATGCGCGAGCGTGTAGTCCAGAGTCGCGCCACGCGCCTGAGCGAGCCATGACAGTCGCTCCAGCAAGAACCTCAGCGTGTAAAGGTACGCGTGCTCTTCGCTTGGCAGAACGTCAGAGAGATGTCTCTTGCATACTACGACGGTGGAGATCGTGAGCCATGGGAGCGCCCCGACCGTCCGCGCGACGTGAAGACACGGGGAATGTCCCTTGAGGTTTTGCCAATGCAGAGTATCGCCCGGGCGTCGCTTGAGGTCGATACGGAGCTGAGCCAGCTCGGCGGCCATCGCCGGAAGGTGAGCGTCCGCGAGAATCACTGCGGACATGACGAAGTGGTCGGTCGACCTCGCCGTCACCGCGCGACCGCCCGCCTCGTCGATGAAGGCATGGAGCAGGGGAGCCGACATGGCCCCAGGCTACGGTGCCGCGTCAATTCGCCCACAGAGGGTCGCCATGCAGGCCAACGGCGACGACCAGGGGAATCATTTCCTTGTCCTGGATGTCGTACACGATCCGGTAGTCGCCGGTGCGTACGTGCCATTCGCCCGCACCGCCCACAAGCTGTCGAGCGGCCGGTGGACGGGGATCGTCGGCGAGGAGATCAATGACAGCCTGCACCCGGCGTCGGGCCGTGGGATCGAGTCTGCGTAACTGGCGGAGCGCATGCGGTGCAACACTGACCGTGTATTTCATGTCAGGCCGAGTTCGGCCTTGACCTCATCCCAGGGGATGGGCGTCTGCCCGGTCGTCATCATCTGCTCGCGCGCTCGTTCGGCTTCGCGTATGTCGGCCATGTCTTCGGCCAGCGCGAGGATGCGATCCAGGTCATCGGCATCGATGATCGCCGCAACTCGCCGGCCGCGACGGGCGAGGTAGACCGGCTTGTGGTCGGCCACCGCCAAGGCGGTATGTGCTACCGCCCGCAAGCGGGCGACTCGATTGTCAGCCGGGGAGTAACACGGCGGCAAACGGATGGCCGAACGCGGCGGCGTCTACGACGCCACTCCAGTGCCCTGCACCCCCACCGACGGCCTCGCCCGCCCGGTGCACCGGCTCGGCCAGCCAGTTCCTTCCGGCCCGTATGGTGGCCGTCGTGGATCTAGACGAGACCGGGTGGGACATCGAGCCGGGAACTGTATTGGTGCGGCGGAACCTACACAATCGGTACGGCGGTCGGCGTCAGGGCGGCATCGGCCC
>NZ_CAUVXI010000080.1:17591-21616 GCF_963555845.1 Protofrankia sp. Cas8
CCGTGAAGATGGCCGGGCGTTACACCTGTTCCATGCAGTGCCCGGTGGTGTCGAGTACATCGGCGCCTTTGAGGTCGACCGCCAGCGGCCTTGGCATACGAGCGAGGCGCCAGAAACCGGGGGAGGTCCGCTGCGCACGGTCATCATGTTCCGGCTTCGCCCGGTCGGTCCGGTCCGGCACTTCGACGCACCATTGCCCGCTACACCCACACTGACCAGCCGTGCCGAGCATATAACGGTCGAGGTGAGGAATATCGAAGAGTTTGAGGCGACTTCCGTCACGGAGCCGACCACGGCGATGCGGCGCGAAGCGATACTAGTCCACGCCTACGCAGAACATCTTCGCGCTCTCGGTCATGACGTCTGCCGACTTCGGATCGTGCCGCCCGAGGACTCGCGGCCGTTGTTTACCAACCTTTACGACGTCACGGCTGGTGAGCTCATCGAAGCCAAAGGCACCATCACACGTGAGGCTGTCCAAATGGCTATCGGTCAGCTTCTCGACTATAAGCGTTTCGTGACCCCGACCCCACAACTGGTGCTGGTCGTCCCCTCGGTTCCACGGCCCGATTTGGTGGCGCTGTGTGGGTCGGTGCAGATCGCGGTCGTCTGGAAGACTGGCGATCACTGGCGGCGGGCTTGATCGGACCGCTGTTCGGACGCCTCAGGCTTTCACACGCACCATGATTAGAAATCCCCTTGCCAGATATGCACCGACCTAGCGGTGGAGAGGCCTGAAGATCTTGTAAACGTGCTAGCCGGAGCGGGCTCGTGGCCTGCCTGTTCATAACTCCGAGTGCATGTTCATGATTCGCGGTCGTGGCGCCGATTCGGCTCTTGCGGGCTCGTGCCGACATCGCGTACGGGGCCACGTTCGACGAGCTTGACCAGCCGGGTTCGGGTCGCGCGGGTGGATAGATGAACCACCTTGGCAACCTCGCTCGTCATCAAGCCTCCGTCGGTGAGTGCGTCCAGGATCGCGTGATTCTTTTCATCGAGAGATGGCCCGCCAACACGTGTGGTCGACAGGGTGACGCGGAAGCGACGCCGTCCCTATTCTCCAGACGATTTACCACTCGATCTCGACGTAGGCGTGAACGGCGAGATTGCGAAATCCTGACGCTGAGCGCCAAGGCATGTCAGGCCAGCGATCGCATACCTCGGGCGAAACCCGTCCGGCGGCCTCACCGAGGAGCATGAGTTTCTGGAGGACGACGCTCTGGAGCAGATCGCTGCCCGAGAACGTCATCTCGTCCACCTCTGCGAGAAAAGCTGAGACGGCCTTGACCGCCTCCAGCATATCGACGAGATGCAGCTAGTCACGCCGCGTACAGGATCGTCGTTTCGGCGAGTATCCGGTCACGGATGACCCATTTCAACCCGGATTTTGGAACGAGGTCCACCGGGCACCCGATGATCTTCTTCAGCTCGTCTCTGAGATCGACGATGTTCCGGCCGAGTGTGGCGTTCTGTGAGAGCACGTAGAGCAGGTCCACGTCCGACCGGGGCTTGTCCTCGCCGCGGGCCGAGCCTGTCCGCAGGCTGTGATCGTCACAGGGTGAACGCCCGACCTGCGCAGGTGGCCGATGCCGGAGCTTCAGGGCGTCTCGGTGGGGTTGTCGGCGATGTCGAAGCGACGCACGTTGCGCAGTCGCCAGCGGTTGCCGACGGACACGAGGTCTCCCTCGGCCACCGCCGGCAGCTGGCGGCTGCGCGCTCGCAGTGCCCGGTCGTAGTCCTCGGCGGCGAGCTCCATCCGGATGCGTCGTATGTCGGCGGGGTCGGCTTCGCTGTGCCCGGCGATCGTGACCTGACCGGCTTCGGTCCGCCGTTCTCTGTGTAGCGCGGATCTATGCCCAGATTCTGGTCTCGTTGTGGGCTTCCTTGCGGCGGAGGGCGTCCGTGAGGTTGATGTCGAGCCGGTTTGCGATAGCGCAGACAAAGATTAGGAGGTCGGCGAGTTCCTCGTCGACGCTGCCGACGAGCGATCCGGTGGCGGTGCTCAGGTTCTGAGCCTTGCGGATGGCTTTGAAGAGTTCGCCGACTTCCTCACCGAGGAGCAGAGCCTCCTCCATAACGGTGCGGTGGGAGAATCCGCGTTCGGCTTCCATCGCCGCGACGTACTGCTGGATATCGCTCAGCTTGGAATCGGCTGGCAGCGGGAGCATCGCGGAGACTCTTTTCCTTGTGCGGATGGGTCGGGTATCGGCGTCAGATAGCAAGGGCGAGTTGGTTGGGACTGCGGTGGGCGGGGGCGGGGGTTGGGTCGCGCCAGCCGGTCCGTAGGGCGTCGGTGAGCGTGTCCGTGGCCGCTGACACACGGCGGGTCAAGGCATGGGAAGCCCGGCCGCGGGTGAATGCGGGAGTGACAGTTCGGGTGCCGGGGTTCCATGTCCAGGTGCCTTGAATCTGGCCGTCGAGGATAATGGTGGGCAGCGCTTCACCGATCTGGTTGAACGCCTGCTGGGGTGGCAGTCCCATGAGGTATCTGTCGCGGGTCTCGAAGTAGCCTTTGAGTGCTACGTCTTCGTGGGCCAGCAGGTTCAAGCCGGTTGCGTGGGAGTCGGGGTCGGCCGCCAGGAACTCCTCGTACTGGGCGGCTGCCAGGTAGGCCGGGGCCTGGCTCCACGGCGTGGTGATCTGGAGCCACTCGGTGTCCGAGGCGTCGAGCGCGGCGATGACGGCGGCGCGGGACAAGGCCGACCACCAGGTGGCGTCCTTGAGCGTCGCGGGCCCGTACCGCGTGAAGTAGGCGTGGACCAGCGTCCGCGTAGCCGCCCGGGGGTCAAGTGCGGTGTCGAGGTCGGGGTGGGCGTCGGAAGTCAGCGCGAAGGCGCGGTGTTCGGCGTTCCAGCAGCCGGACTGGTTGAGGTAGGTCAGGAGGCCCCGCTCCCACGCGAGCTTCACGGCGACACGGACGGCTGCGACGGACGCGCGGGGGCCGGTCAGGGTTGCCTCGAGCTGCCGGTACAGCAGCGGGCCGTTTGCGAGCAGCAGCGTGAGCTGCCCGGTCAAACTGGTCAGGATGGACTGGGGGATTCCTGCGTTGAGGGCCAGCCTGCCGGCGTCCCGCACCCGGTAGTGGACGGTGGCGGCGTGTGCGACGCCGGCCAGGTCCACGGGCAGCAGGTGCAAGGTCTTGCGCATGCACCGCAGCGTGGTGAGTCCTTGCTGGCGGGTGAGCAGGGCGAGCGCGACGTCGGGGCTGGCGGCACGAGCCAGCACCGTGGCGAATGGGCTGGGTAGGCGCGCGGCGTGGATTCCCAGCCCGGCGCCCGCGATCTCGGCGACGGACGACAACCGGCGCTCGGGGTGCAGGCCGTGACGGGACAGCGTCCAATTCCATAGCTGGCGGGCCTGAGAGCGCGTCAGTGTGACGGCCCCGCTGGTCCGGGGTGCAACGGCGCTCACCGGCGGGAATCTATCAGCGGGCCACGCCCGCGCGGGCCAGGCCACATCGGCCGAAGCCGCCTTGCGCGAAGTGCGGGACAACTTCGACGCCCTGCCCGTCGATACAACCGGAGACACGGAATCGTTGTTCGGCTGGTCCGAGCGCGCGGTGCGCTTTACCGAGAGCTATGTCTATGCCAACCTGGGCGACTATGCCCGCGCTGACCAAGCGAACGCGGCGGCCCTTGCGCTTTACCCGGCCACCTTCCCGCGTGGCCCGGTGGTGATCGAGTTGCAACGGGCTTTGTGCTTGGTGCGCGCAGGGGACATCCTGCCCGGCGTCGAGCACGCTCACGCCGTCATGACAAGCCTGCCCCGAGAGCAGCACATCCGCCCCATCGCCGACCTAGGCCACAACGTGCTCAGCGCCGTCCCGCCCGCTGAACAGGGCCACGATAGCGTGCAGACCTTCCGCGCATACCTCACCCAGCAAGAAGCCGCGTAGCCGGCAGCTGGCGGCTGTGCGCTCGCAGCGCCCGGTCGTAGTCCTCGGCGGCCAACTACATCCGAATGCGTCGTATGCCGGCGGGGTCGGCTTCGCTGTACCCGGAGATCGTGACCTGGCCGGCTCCGGG
>NZ_CAUVXI010000081.1:0-7626 GCF_963555845.1 Protofrankia sp. Cas8
CCTGCCACCGGACGAACATGTCGTCGGTGGCCCGCGTATGAAGGCCGCGGGCCGCCCGTGTCCAGGCATCGACCTTAAGATTGTCGACGACAGAAGAAGACCTCTGTCGGTCCACACCGTCGGTGAGATCTGCATCCGAACGCCTGCACGCATGCTCGAGTACTGGGGCCTACCAGATGCCACAGCGGATACGCTCGTCGACGGCTGGATTCACACCGGGGACGCCGGATACCTGGACGAGGACGGCTTTCTGTTCATCTGCGACCGGATAAATGACACCATCATCGTCGCTGGCGAGAATATTTACCCGGCGGAGATAGAAAACGCTCTGGCCGGTCACACCGGCGTATTTGAGGCGGCGGTCGTCGGGATACCCGACGACCGCTGGGGCGAAGCCGTCCACGCGTTTGTCGTGCCACAGCCAGGCCAACACGTGAGTCCACGCGAGCTCATGCTCTTCCTCAAGGGAACCATCGCGGATTTCAAGATCCCCACCAGTTACGCCCTCATCGACCAGCTACCACGAAACCCGAGCGGAAAAGTTCTTCGTCGCATACTACGCGACCAGTTCTGGCAGCACCGGGAACGCAAGATCAACTAGCCAGCCAAAAGGCGTGCGATCATGATTCTCCTCGCACGCCCGGCGACCCCGGAAAACCTGGTCCGCCAACAGAGAGGTCACCACGGCCATGAATGGGCGAACACCTGCAATAACCGGCACCGAGCCCCTGCGGACCAGCTATGTTCTCGACAACGCATGGCATGCCGAGCGGGAACGGCTCGGTAGCATCACAGAGCTCTACGACGCCGGTACCCTGGAACTGAGTAAGAGACTCGGGCTGACAACGGGCTGGCGCTGCCTGGACCTCGGTGCCGGGACCGGCAGCATTGTGGAACTGTACGCCGACCGTGTCGGTCCAACCGGCGAGGTACTCGCCATCGACGCCGACACCCGCTTCCTCGACCCGCTCGACGGCGGCAACATCTCGGTCCGCCGCTCCGACGTCACCGTGGACCCACTCCCCGCGGACCACTTCGATCTCGTCCACGCCCGCCTGCTGCTTGAAAGCGTCCGCACCCGGGACGACGTGTTGCGGGCGATGACCACGGCCGTCCGACCGGGTGGATGGGTGCTGGTAGAGGATCTCGACTGGTCCACCGCGTCCGTCATCGACCCACCCGCCGAGGTACATCAGCGGGTCGTCAGGGCCTGCGAAACGTTCTTCAGCAACCGTTCCTACGACCCGTACTACGGTCGGAAACTGCCCCGCGCGTTCCAGGCCGCGGGCCTCGTCGACATCGGCACCCAGGCTGTCTCGATCCAGGTCCAGTCGGACCCGGAGCATGGCCTCCGGACGTGGGAACTCCTCGTCGATCAGCTCGGCCCAGGCATGCTCGCCGACGGGCTGGTGACTCAGGCGGACATTGACGCCTTCCACCAGCTCTGGCACGACGGCACCACCGTCTGCTTCGGGCCGCTGCTGGTCAGCACCTGGGGTCGTAGACCCGTCCTCGACGACGTGGCCAGACCAGACCGCGACCCGACCGGGTGATCAACGTCCTGGCAGCATCCTGGCAGCTGGAATGCCAGAGCGGATTTTCGGGTGGGACGGGTGCATGCCGGACGCGCCGGGTAGGCCTGGAGTCACCAGGCACCTCCGGACACCGTGCAGGCACCTGGGCAAGGAGGTGACGAGGCGGAACAGCCGGTTGGCGCGGTTGCGCGTGTGCCCCGCCAACACGACACAAAGGGCGCCGCCGTCCGGCTCCCCACGGACGGTGGTCCTGGTGACGAGACGTTGACGGTGACGAGACGTGGACGGACGCCGCCACGGCGGTCGTCGGAGGAACTACCCATGGCCAAAGCTGTCGGAATCGACCTCGGAACGACCAACTCAGTGATCGCCGCCTGGGAGGGCGGTGAACCCACGGTCATTGCGAACGCCGAGGGTGCGCGCACGACCCCGTCCGTGGTCGCGTTCACCGAACCCGGTGAACGCCTGGTCGGCCAGCTGGCGCGACGGCAGGCGATCCTGAATCCCAAGGGCACGATCTACTCGGCCAAACGTTTCATCGGCCGCCGCCACGACGAGGTGGCAAGCGAGGCGACGGCGGTCGCGTTGGACGTCGTGCCCGGCCCCGACGGACTCGCCCGTTTCACGGTCCGGGGGAAGCTGTCCGCCCCCGAAGAGATCAGCGCGATGATACTGCGCAAGCTCGCTGACGACGCCGGGAAGTTCCTGGGCGAGAAGGTCACCGAGGCGGTCATCACCGTCCCGGCCTACTTCAACGACGCCCAACGCACCGCGACCCGGGACGCGGGAAAGATCGCCGGACTCGGCGTGCTGAGAATCATCAACGAGCCGACCGCGGCGGCGCTGGCCTACGGGCTGGACAAACGTCAGCACGAGACCGTGATGGTGTTCGACCTCGGTGGCGGCACCTTCGACGTGAGCATCCTCGATGTCGGAGACGGTGTGGTCGAGGTGCGTTCGACCGCCGGGGACACCCATCTGGGCGGCGACGACTTCGACCGCAGGCTGGTCGACCACCTTGCGGACGACTTCCGACGCGAGCAGGGCATCGACCTGCGCGACGACCCGCAGGCGCTGCAACGGCTGTTCGAGGCCGCGGAGAAGGCGAAGGTGGAGCTCAGCTCGGTGACCCAGACGCAGGTCAACCTTCCGTTCGTCACCGCGGACGCCGCCGGCCCGCGGCACCTGACCGCCACGATCATGCGGTCGACCTTCGAGCAGATCACCGCGGACCTCCTCGGTCGGTGTCTCGGGCCGGTCCGCCAGGCCATGGATGACGCGAAGGTGACCGGTGACGACCTCGACGAGGTCATCCTGGTCGGCGGCGCGACCCGGATGCCGGCCGTGCAGTCCCTGGTGCGCAGGTTGACCGGCGGCAAGGAACCGAACATGAGCGTCAACCCGGACGAGGTCGTGGCCCTGGGCGCCGCGATCCAGGCCGGGGTACTCAAGGGCGAGGTCACCGATGTGCTGCTGCTCGACGTGACACCGCTGTCGTTGGGGGTCGAGACCCGTGGCGGCGTCCTGACGAAGATCGTCGATCGGAACACGACGATCCCGGCGCGGCGCGCGGAGGTGTTCTCGACCGCGGAGGACAACCAGTCCGCGGTCGACGTCGTCGTGCTCCAGGGCGAACGGGAACGCGCGGCCGACAACCGGGTGCTCGGCCGTTTCCAACTGCACAACATCCGGCCGGCGCCACGGGGCGAACCGCAGGTCGAGGTCACCTTGGATGTCGACGCCAACGGCATCCTCAACGTCACCGCCCGCGACAAGGACACCGGTGGCCAGCAGGGCATCACCATCACCGAGAGCTCCAATCTGGACCGCGGCGAGATCGATCGGATGATGGCTGAGGCCGATCGCAACCGCGCGCAGGACCAGGCGCTGCGCCAGGCGGTGGACGCCCGCAACGAGCTCGACGCCGTCGCCTACCAGGTCGAACGCCGGCTGGGAGAGCTCGGGGACACCGCCGCCGAACACGAGCGGGCACGGGCGGAGATGCTGGTCGGCCAGGCGCGTGAAGCTGTCAGGCAGGACGCACCGCCCGACCGGGTCCGGCCGCTTACATCCGAACTTCAGCAGGTCTATCACGGCCTGATGGCCGCCGGGACCCGACCCGACGGGCAGGCGGGCGCCACCGGCGGCTCGGCTGGTGGTCCGGCAGGCGGCGAGGACGTCATCGACGCGGACTTCGACCGAAGCGAGCCTGAGCGCTCATGACCTCCACCGACCCGCCTGCGCACGCCTGCGACAGTCCGGGTGACCATCCGGCGCGAGACGATGACCGGTCTGCGCTGGACGACAACCGGTCGGCGTTGGACGACCGGGAGGACCATCTGCTCCGGGCACTGGCCGATCTGGACAACATGCGCAAGCGGTATGCAGGCGAGCTGCGTCGGGAGCAGGCGGCCGAACGCAGCACCGCGACGGCCGCCTGGCTGCCGGTGCTCGACAACCTCGAACGCGCGCTGGCCCACGCCGACGCCGACCCGAACGTGATCGTGGCGGGGGTGCGGGCCGTGCGCGATCAGGCCGTGGAGGTACTGGACCGGCTCGGTTACCCACGCCGCGACGAGGTGGGGGTGCCCTTCGACCCGGCCCGGCACGAGGTGGTGGCCGTCGTCGAGAACACCGGCGCGCCGCCGGGAACGGTCCTGGAGGTGGTGCGTCCCGGCTACGGCGATGCCGAGCGGCAGCTGCGGCCGGAGGCCGTCGCCGTCAGTGGACGGCAGGAGGCCGTCGCCGTCAGTGGACGGCAGCAGGACTGACAGCCATGGCACGCGACTACTACGAGGTGCTCGGCGTGCCACGCGGTGCAGGCGCCGAGGAACTCCAACAGGCCTATCGCAAGCTCGCGCGCACCTACCATCCGGACGTGAACGCCGATCCGGCCGCCGAGGAGCGGTTCAAGGTGGTCAACGAGGCCTACAGCGTGTTGTCCGACCCGGGTACCCGGGCGCGCTACGACCGCTTCGGGCCGGACTTCCGCCAGATCCCGGCGGACTTTGACGAGCGGGCAGCCGCGGCGGGCTTCGGCCGAGGTCCACAGGGCCGAGGCGCGCGAGCCGGCGCCGGCCGCGGGCGGACCCGACGGGGTGGTGAGGCAGCCGCCGGGCAGGGCTTCGATGGCGGTGGGGGCTTCAGCGGGGGCGTCGGTGGCGACGGCGACGGGTTCGGGTTCGGGATCGGGATCGGGATCGACTTCGAGGATTTCGTCGGTGACCTGTTCGGCGCCCACGGCGCGGCCGGCCCCATCCCCGGAGCCGATCAGGAGGCTGAACTGGAACTGACCGTGGAGGAGGCGTTCCAGGGTGGCCGGCGGCGCGTCACCCTTGCCGGGCCGACCGGACCGCGCAGCTACCAGGTCACGATTCCCCCCGGCGTGGTCGACGGACAGCGAATCCGGCTCGCCGGGCAGGGTGGGCAGGGCAGGGCTGGCGGCCGGGCCGGCGACCTGTACCTGGCGGTGCGGATCGCGCCGCATCCCCGCTACCGGCTCTCCGGCCGGGACATCCACGTCGAGTTGCCGGTGACGCCGTGGGAGGCCGCGCTCGGTGCGAGCGTCGCGGTCACGACCCCACGTGGCGAGGCGAAGGTCCGGGTCGTTGCGGGTTCGTCCTGCGGGCGCCGGCTGCGCCTGCGGGGCGAGGGGATGCCCAACCCCAACGGGGGCACCGGCGACCTGTACGCCGAGGTCCGGGTGATGGTCCCCCCGACCCTCACCCCTGCTGAACGCCAGCTGTTCGAGCAACTCGCCGCGGAGTCGACCTTCACCCCGAGGACGTGACCATGAACGCCCACCCGCGGCCGGAGCGCCGGCCGGCAGCGCCCGAAACCGTTCGGGTGGGCTACCCGCTCGCCCGGCGCTCCCAGCGACTGACCGTGGACGCGCTCGCGCGGCGAGCCGGCCTGCACCCGGACCTGGTCCGCCGGTTCGTCGCGCTGAGTCTGCTGGACGCGACGCGTGACGCCCGTGGGCAGCTGTGGTTCACCACGGACGCGCTGGTCACGCTCGGTCGCATCCAACGGCTGCGGGCCGGCCTTTCGCTGAACTACGCGGCCGTCGGCCTCGTGCTGGACCTGCTCGACCGGGTCGAGACGCTCGAGCGCGAACTGCGCGGCCATCCGCCGACGTCCCGTCCGGGTTGACCAGGTACCAGACGCGTCCGCCGCCGGTGGCCGGTTGTTCCTATGGTCGCGGGTCGGTGTGCGCCACGAAGCCGGCCAGGATGCGGTTCACCGCCTCGGGGTTGGCAAGCATGATCAAGTGCCCGCAGCCGCGGACCTCGGCCGTCTCCAGCTGCGGGCACAGTTCACGCAGCCGCTCGGTGTCGGCGGGGAAGCTGCCGGCTATGTACAGCAGTGGGCAGGTGATCTTGGCCAGGGCGTCCTCGGACGGGTAGGCGATGAAGTGCCGCCAGGTCGAGACCAGCACGTGCCGGGGGGTGGCGGTGACCTCGGCGATCGTCTGCTCCCGCACATCGTCGGAGGTACCCGGCGCGAACACCAACTCGTCGGCGAAGCCGCGGATCGCCGCCAGCCAGTGCTCGGACTCAAGGCCGGTGAGGAACTGGCGGGCGGCCTCGTCGAATCCCGGGCCGGCGAGAGTCGGACCGTCAAGAACGCACAACCCTCGGACGAACTCGGGGTAGCGGCTGGCGAAATCGAAGGCGATCCGGTCGAAGCTGTGCTGGACGACGATCGCGCGGTCGAGTCCCAGTTCGCGACATACGGCGGCCAGGTCGTCGGCCGCGCCTTCGACGGTGTAGTCCTGTTCGGGTTTGTCGGACTCACCGTGGCCGCGCCGGTCGAGCGCTACCACTCGGTGGCTGGTGGCGAAGTGCGCTACCTGCGGCGCGAAGTTGGTCCGGTTCCCGCCCCAGCCGTGGACGAACAGAATCGGCGGCGCACCAGCCCCGCTGTCGTCGTAGGCGATACCGGCTCCGTTGATCTCCATGGTTGCCATCGGTCTCCCTTTCGTCTTTCGAAACACCGTTTCGTCTTTCGAAACACCGTCGGGATGACCTTAGGAAGGCGTGCGCTTATCAAGCGTCGACAATTGTCGTCATCTTCGGTTCGAACCGCTGCGGCCGGCTGCTACCGAGAACTATGTAGTCCGGTTGGTCGGTTTGGCGCTCAGGCCGTGTGCGATGGCGAACGCGGTGGCCTCGGCCCGGTTTCGGGCGCCGATCTTCGTGTAGATGTTCGCGACGTGGCGGTTGACCGTGAGCAGCGACAGGACGAGATCGGCCGCGATCTCCTTGCTCGTCCGTCCGGCCGCGAGCAGTCCGAGTACCTCGACCTCGCGCGGAGTCAGCCCGGCGGGGCGGGGCCGCGTCGAGGTGTCGTCGCCCCGGCCGGTACGCCGGCCGGCGCCCACCCTTGCCTGGTGGTCCGCCGAGCGTGCCCATGCGGCCCAGCCGGGCATGGCGCGCCGGTCCAGCGCGCGTAGAGCCGTGTCGAGAGCCATCGGGTCGGCCCGGACGATCGCGTCGTCGACGTCGACGAGTGCGCGGACGGCGTGGCCGCCACCGGCGGTCGTGGCATGCCGTGCCACCGCAAACTGCTCGGCCGCGCCGATCCGGTCGCCCAGCAGCGCGGCGACGCGGCCAGCGCCATGTTCGGTGGATCCCATCGGGCCGGGCGGACCACCGCTGGTCCGGTGCCGGTCCAGCGCGGGGACCAGCCAGCCGGCCGCTTCAGGGTCGCCCAGTTCCCAGGCCGTGGCAACGCCGAACCAGAGCGTCCCCGCGACGGCATGATCATGCGGGGACAGCTGGACGAGCAGGCCGGCGACGTCGCGCAGCCGCGCCCGGGCCGCGTCACCCTCACCGGCGAATGCATGGCAGAGCGCCGCCAACGCGACGAACACGTTCGCGAAGGGCGCCTTGGCGGCCAGCGGGCCTCGCAGCCAGTCCCCCAGCCGCGCTCCCAGGCCGGACCAGTCGGCGTCGCGGGCGAGGTATCCCAGAATCACCGAGTGGGACACGGTCCCGAGCAGATGGCGCCGGTGGCCGGACCACAACCCCTCGACCAGTCCGAATGCCCGCTCCAGGTGACCGTGCGCGGCGGCGACGTCACCTGCGGC
>NZ_CAUVXI010000081.1:7783-12850 GCF_963555845.1 Protofrankia sp. Cas8
GCCGTGCACAGGGCAAGCTGCGCGCACGCCTCGCTCCTCGCGACCACTGACCCGACCCGTTCACCGACTGCCAGCAGTTCCCGGTAGCAGTCGGTGGCGACGGTGATCCGGCCGTGGCGGAAGGTGAAATCCCGGCCCACCAGGTCGAGACCGCGCATGACCGCCCGCGGACTCGACCAGCCCTGAACCCGCGCCAACAGTGCCTGTGTCTGTTCGACGGTTCTCGGCTGGAACGGTTCGATCGCGCGGGCCTGGTCGTCCTCGCCGCCGCGGGAGCGCAGGACCGCGACGGCGTCGGCCGGGTACTCCCGCCATCGCCCGACCCGCACCCACGCCATCGCACCGGACTCGACAGTGTCAACCGGGTCCACGGCGACCGCCAGCCGGGCCCACGTCAGGTTACCGTCGTCTGCGACCAGGCGAAGACCGTCACCTACCAGCGGCTCCCAGGCCGAAGCGGGCGCACCTTCCCGTAGCGCGTCGACCACGTGGATGACGAGTTCGGCGCCTTGCGCCGCGTCGAGCAGGGTGAGCGCGCGACGGGTGGTCTCGGGTGCCCTGGTGGCGTCGAGGGCTTGCGCCTGCGCGACCGCCAGCCGCCGAAGAACCTCCGCCCGTTCGTTGCCGCCTTGGGCCGGCATCAGCTCCAGGGCGTTGCCAAGCAGCCGGACGGCTTGGCCGTGAGCGTGGTCGCGGCTGGCGGACTCGGCGGCATGCAGGCAGTGGATGACGCCGCGTTCGGCTCCCGGCAGCGCCCGGGACCGCAGGTACTGCTCCGCGACGGCAGCGTGATCGGTGGGCTGTTCGCCTTCGAGGACGTCGGCGGCACGGCGGTGCAGGCGGGCAGCCCGGTCGGGATTGATCGAGTCAGCCAGCGCGTCGCGGACGATCGCGTGCGCGAACGCGTAGGGGGCGCAGACATTCGCCGTGCGTCGCAGGAATCCTGTCGCCAAGGCCTGGTCCACCGCGTCGAGTGCGCCCGCCTCGGACAGTTCCGCCACCGCGCCCACCGTGGCCAGGCGCAGGTCGCCGGAAAACACCGCGGCGGCCTGCAGCAACGATCGCGTTGCCGGTGCCAGCCCTCCGACGCGTGCCCGCACCGCCTGGCGGACGGTGGCCGGAATGCCCAGCGCGGACACGCTCGTGTCACTGAGCCACCGTCCGTCGCGTCGGACGAGTTTGCCGTCCTCGACCAGACCTCGGGCTACTTCGCGGACGTAGAACGGATTTCCCGCCGTGTGCTCGTGCACCGCGCGGACGACCGCCCGCGGCACCTCGTCCGTCCCGGCTGGCTCGCCCGTCCCGGCTGGCTCGTCGCCACCGGTACTCCTGGCGCCGGTACTCCTGGCGCCGGTATGCCTGGCGCCGGTCTCGCCGAACGTCCGGGCCAGGTAGCGCCCCACGCCGGTCGGGTCGAGTCCGCGCAGCCGCAGGTCGAGATAGCCGTGGATGCGGACGAGGGAGCCGAGCAGGGCAACGAGCGCAGTGTCGCCGGCAATACCGCTAATGCCCGACACCGCCGGATCGGGGTCCCGATACGTGCCGATCAGTACAATGCCGGCAGCCACCGCTCGCGCCGCGACGTAGCCGTAAAGCTCGAGGCTGTCCGCCGTCGCCCAGTGCAGGTCGTCTATCACCACGACGGTCCCCGTACCGGCCCCGGCCCCGGCCCCGGCGGCGGTAAGGGTCTCGTGGGCTGACGCGAACACCCGCAACCGTGCCTCGCGTGGGTTCAGCTGCCCCGTGCCGATGTCAAGGCCTCCGAGCGGTGCCATTGCGTCCACCCACGGGCCGTACGACGGTTGGGCCTGCCCCTGGAAGCACGCGCCCCACAACACCCGGGCACCGGCGCCGGTCGCCATCTCAGCGAAGGCACGACAGAGGGCTGTCTTGCCGACACCTGGCTCGCCGGAGATCGACACGACGCTGCCCTGACCGGACCGCGCGCGTTCGAGAGCGTCCTGCAGCAACGCCAGCTCCGGCCCGCGCCCGACGAGACCCCCCACGCGAACGCATGCTACCCGCGAAGATCTCACCGGCGAAGACGCCGTCCACGGTTGCGGACCGCAAGGGCAGCGGGTGCGACAGGTCGACTCGCACCAGGGGGATGTGGGACGACCGGGCGTTGTCAGTAGGCGCCCTCGCGACGCACGACGGCGAACAGCGTCCGCCAGAGGATCACGAAGTCCATGGCCAGCGACCAGTTCTCGACATAGCGCAGGTCCAGGCGGATCGACTCGTCCCACTCGAGATCGGAACGGCCGCTGATCTGCCACAGTCCGGTGAGTCCGGGCTTGACCATCAACCGGCGATGTACGTCGCCTTCGTACTGCGCCACCTCCGACGGCAGCGGCGGCCGCGGGCCGACCAGCGACATGCTTCCGTTGATGACGTTGAACAACTGAGGCAGTTCGTCCAACGACCACTTGCGCAGGAAGCGCCCGACCGGGGTCACCCGGGGATCATTACGCATTTTGAACAGCAGGCCCTCGGAACGCTCGTTCGCCCCGCGGAGCCCCTCCAGACGCGCTTCGGCGTCGATGTACATCGAACGGAACTTGTACATCCGGAACGAATCACCACCGCGACCCACCCGGGTCTGCTTGAAGATCGCCGGACCCCGGCTGTTCAGCCGCACCGCGATTGCGAGCCCCAGGAGCAACGGCGCGAAAATCATAACCGCGGCGAGCGCGAGACAACGGTCGACCAACGCCTTCAGGACCCGCCGGCCACCGGTGAGCTCCGGTTCCTCGATATGGAGCAGGGGAAGGCCAGCCACCGGGCGGATCGAAATACGGGGACCGGTGACGTCGGTGAGCGCGGAGCTCACCAGAACGTCGACGTCGCTGCCCTCGAGAGCCCACATCACCTGTCGAAGGGTGTCGCTGTCCAGCTGCGGACAGATGGCCACCGTCGTCGCTCTCGTGGCCTGGATCGCGGTGTGGAGGCTGTCCAACGTTCCGACGATCGGAACCCCGAGCAGGTCGAAGCCACTTCGTTCAGGCAGGTCATGGCTGTGGCGACCCGGGGACCGATCAAGACAGACCCCGACCACCGACCAGCCGGACGTCGGGTCACGATGGGCCAGGCGGACAAGGGTCGCCGCCGACTCACCAGCACCGACAACCAGCACCCTGTGCAGACAGCGACGGTTTCGCCGCATATGGTGAAGAATGCCACGCCCACCACTCCGGCCGACAACCGAAAGGACGGTGGCGACGGGAAACGCAATGAGAATATAGCTTCGAGCAATCTCAAGTTTTGTCGCGTAGGAAATCACCGCGACGCATGCGGTGATCCGGGCCGCCGCGTTCACGACCCGCTTGAATTCCTCCGAACCGCCGCCGAGAAAACGTCCCTCATATGCACGCCCGAATGCCATCGACAGCGCCCAGGCCACCGGCAGTAAGCCGCTCATGAGGATGTACGGCCATGAGGACTGAAACGGATGGTCACCAAAACGCACAAAGAACGCTATAATCGCGGCCAGCACACAGCCCAGAATGTCGAACACGATGAGAAGGCGAACATACCTGCGCTCCCAGGCGACCTGAGCACGGTATCCCACCCGCTCCATGGCACCCGTGGCCGCTGATTCCGGGACGGCGGACCGATGCCGGCGAGACTGCCGGCCGTCCTCGGGCATGTCGCCGAAATCGGGATCAGCTTGATCCCACATGTCAAAACCACGGACAAGGGGGGCCAATCTGGCCCCCATCGCTGCCCGAGCGTCACCGGGCATTGTCTCCGTCACTGCCAGCCCCCCCAGGACTCGGACGACTTCTCACTGTCTGCAATCATAAGATCTCAATCCGCACGATCGGGCGACCTGCTGCCAGCGCTCCGCCACGACCGTGTGGATGTACCCACCCGGATCGTTGCGGCCACCGCGGAACAGCGTCGATCAACCAGGAACCAGCCTCCGCCGCGGCCGTCCAGGCGTCGTCAAACGCCGTGTCCGGCGGGTCGGATACCCGGACGGACGCCATCGGGGTTCGATCTCCGGCAGCGCGTGCTCCGTTCCTCGGTGCGGCCTCGGTGAGGCATGGACGCGATCGCGCGACAGGTCCGACAGGTCGCAACAGAACCAATCGCGGTCCGCGAGAATCTCACCCGTCCCAACAGATCGGTAAACCGAGCCGCCGTGTTCCGGCCTCCGTTGTCAGATCCTACGGGAACCGTGAATGGCATGTCGGAACAACCGCCTGGGATTACCACACGGAAAACCGTACCGGTACCACTCGGGAAGCAATCCGGCGACCCCCTTGAGGTTACCGGAAGCGGTCGGCAAGGTGACGCGGGTCAGACATCCATGGATTTGTGGTAACCGATGGTAGCAGAGAATCACAGCCATCCACGATCGGGGACGAAGTTACGCGACGTAATTGCAACATAATGACCAGTTTACCCGGAACGCCCACCCGGATGCCCGCTCAGACGGGGGCGGCCCACGACCCAACCGGATGAAAAATCGGTACGAACCAGCATGAATGGTGCCATTCCGCCAGCGGGTCGCGGCCGGACGCTACGGCAGCGCCGCAACGAGATCAGCGACCGGCTTGCGAACCCCGGTGAAGAACGGCGTTTCCAACCGGGTATGCACCCGCGCCCGGCTGCCGCGCAGGTGCCGAAGGCAGTCGACAATCCGGTGGAGCTCGTCCGCCTCGAACGCCAGCAACCACTCATAGTCACCGAGACCGAAAGCAGCCACTGTGTTCGCCCGGACATCAGCGAACTCCCGACCCATGATCCCGTGTTCGGCCAGCATGCCCCGCCGTTCGTAGTCGGGCAGCAGATACCACTCCAGTGACCTGTTGAACGGATAGACACAGACATACGGCCGGGGATCCTCGCGCCGGACATAGGCGGGGACGTGGTTGCGGTTGAACTCGGCCGGCCGGTGCAGGCCGACCCCGGACCACACCGGGGCCATGGCCCGCCCCAGGGCACTCTGACGGAACCGCTGGTAGGTCTCCTGCAGCAGGTCCGGATCCGGACTGGTCCACCACAGCAGGACGTCGGCGTCCGCGCGGTACCCACTGATGTCGTACATGCCGCGGGTGTAGA
>NZ_CAUVXI010000081.1:13143-21480 GCF_963555845.1 Protofrankia sp. Cas8
CGTCCTTGGCCAGGGCACCGGCAAGCAGGCCCTCCACCTCCGCGACGACCGCACCGCGGTCCGCGGGTAGCGGGTCCCGCGCCGCAAAGACCGACCAGGAGGTGTAGAGGAGCTCGGCATTGAGATCGCGCGCGGACAGCGCGGGAGTACCCGGGGAGATCTCGGTACTGGGCTGGATGGGGCCGCCGGCCGCGCGACCAGATTCATGATCGCGCGGGCTTCGGCCGCTCGGAGTCTCGGACATGGCCCAATTGTCGCCTAGCCGGAGCTGCCTGGCCGGGCGGTGCCGGCAGACGCCACGTCAGTACCGCACCGTGCGCTCACCGTCGGGTACGTCTCACCATCGGGTACGTCTCACCATCGGGTACGTCTCACCGTCGGACAGGTCTGACCATCCGGTGCGCGTCACGGCCCGATCCGCCCGGCCCGCACAGCGTCATCCGCGCGCAGCACCGTTTCCGCTGCCGCCTCGCCGGACCGGATGCATGCCGGGATGCCGACCCCGTCGTAGCCCGCGCCAGCCAGTGCAAGGCCGGTGGGCAGCGCCCGGCGGGCGGCCGCGATCCGGTCCAGATGCCCGGGCAGATACTGCGGGAGCGCGTCGGGCCAGCGTGTCACCCGGCTGGCCCCCGGCCGGACCGTCAGCCCGGTCGCAGCGGCGAGCTCGGCCGCGACCACGCCGGCAAGCTCGACATCGCTCCGCTCGAGGTCACGGACGTCGCCGGCCCGCCCGACGCTTGCCCGCACGACGGTGAGGTCGGTACCGGCCGACAGATGCGGCCACTTCGCGGACACGAACGTAGCCGCCTTGACGACCCCGCCCGCACGCGGCGGCACCAGATAGCCGCTGCCGGGCGGTAGCCGCGCTCCCCGGTAGAGGAGGGTGGTCAACCCCACCGACACGTAGGGGACGGCGGCCAGCGGTGCGGCTGCGTGCGGCGCCACCCGCGCCAACAGGGCCCGGGCCACGGCCACGGGCACGGCGAGGATCACGGCGTCGGCATCGATCTCCCGTTCGCCCGACCCGCCGGCCCCCGGGGCGGCCGGTGTGTCGGAGGCGCCGGTATCCATGATGGTCAGCCGCCAGCCCGACGGCGTCCGGCCAACCGCACGGACGGTCGCGCCGAGCACGATCGTCGCCCCGCTGGTGTCCGCGACAGCTGCCGCGAACCGTCCGAGGCCACCACGGACCGAGGCGAACACCGGCGTTCCCGCGGGATCCGCGGGCGCGGTGCGGGCCCGGACCCGGTACGCCCCGAGCAACAGCGAGCGGTCCTCGGACATGATCGGTATCAGCTGCGGAACCGTGGCGCGCAGGGACATGGCATCGGCCCGCCCCGCGTACACCCCGCCCAGCAGCGGGTCGACGAGCCGCTCGACGATCTCGCGGCCGACCCGGGCACCCACATAGCCACCGACGGTGGGGTCGTCCGGCAGGATCGTACGCGGCAGCACCAGATCGGCGGCGGCGCGGAGCAGCCCGACCGGTGAGAGCACCCGGGAACGGATCAGGCCGATCGCGTCGGTCGGCACGCCGAGCAGGGTCCGCGGCGGCAGTGGCCGCAGCCGGCCGGAGATCAGCAGCGAGGCCGCGGTGGTCGCCGGATGAACGATGTCGTGGCCCATTCCCACATGCCGGGCAAGGCGCACGGCGTCCGGTACGCGGGTCAGGAACGACTCCGCACCCTCCTCGATAGGCATGCCTTCAAACGAGGTGGTCCGCAGTTTGCCTCCGACGCGGTCGCCGGACTCGACCACGGTGACCTCAGCCCGGCCCCGTAGCGCATGGGCGGCAGCCAGCCCCGCGATGCCCGCTCCGACCACGACGACCCGCATGTGGACCCGCTCCTCCCGATCGCGGCCGCCTGCCCGATGCGGCCGCCGCGGGTCCAGTCTCCCTCCGCGCCCGACGGTCGGGTCGGGCCGCCCGGCAATGTCACGGCGCCGGCGACGGAATACGCGACCGGCGCTGCGGGCTGTCAGGCGGTCAGGCCTCGTGAACCAGGTCCACGATGTGGGCGAGTACGCCGGGATCGGTCTGCGGGAGCACTCCGTGCCCGAGATTGAACACATGACCGCTCGCCTTGGCACCGCGGGCACACACGTCGTGGACCTTGTCCGCCAGGACGTCCACCGGCGCAAAGACCGCGGTCGGGTCGAGGTTGCCCTGGACCGCGCGACCCGGACCGATCCGCCGGGCGGCCTCGTCCAACGGAACCCGCCAGTCCACCCCGACGACGTCCGCACCGGCCTCGGCCATGGCGCCGAGCAGCTCGCCGGTGTTCACCCCGAAGTGGATGCGCGGGACGTCGGCATGGTCGAATGCACCAAGCACACGCTGGCTGTGCGGGAGCACGTAACGGCGGTAGTCGGCCTCATCCAGTGCCCCGGCCCACGAGTCGAACAGCTGGACTGCGCTCACACCCGCATCGATCTGGACCCGCAGGTAGCCGATGGCAATGTCGGCAAGGCGTTCCAGCAGGTCGTGCCACAGCCGCGGCTCGGTGTACATGAGTTCCTTGGTCCGCGCGTGCGTCCGGCTCGGGCCACCCTCGACCAGGTAGCTGGCAAGGGTGAACGGCGCGCCGGAGAACCCGATCAACGGGATTGGCCCGAGCTCGCCGACGAGCGTGCGGACGGCGTCGGCGACATACGGCACGTCCTCGTCGCCGACCGGCCGCAGACGGGCGAGCGCACCGCGGTCGCGGACCGGCTCCGCGACGACCGGGCCGACCCCGGCGACGATGTCGATGTCCATGCCGATCGCGACGAGCGGCAGGACGATGTCGGAGAACAGGATCGCGGCATCGGTGCGGAACCGACGCACCGGCTGCAGAGTGATCTCGGTCACCATGGCCGCATCGCGGCAGGAGTCGAGCATGGCTGTCCCGGCGCGCAGCCGGCGATACTCCGGGAGCGCCCGGCCCGCCTGCCGCATGAACCACACGGGCGTGCGCTCAGTGGACTGACCGCGACACGCCCGTAGGAACGGCGCGTCGCGGAGTTCGGACTCTCCAGTGGGCGCGCCCGAGACTCCGCGCCCGGGCGCCGCTGCGCGGTACATGGCCTCGATGGTTGCATGCCGGACGCGCCGGGTGTTCAGGCGGCGACCTCGATCGCCGCGACGTCGGTCACGCTCCACCATCGCGGACCGACCGATCACAGCATGAGACCGGCCGGCGGATGAGGCGACGGACGGGGGCCACAGCATGGCAACCGGACCACGCACGGCCGCGGCCACGACTACCTTCGACGTGACGTAGAAGAAAATACCGTGGAGGCCCGACCATGCCAGCTGCGAGCAACACCCGCACGAACAGAGGCGAGAAGAGGTTGCTTGCCACCGCGCAGGTTGTCTCGATCGCCGAGGCAACGTCGTTTCTCCTGCTCCTGGTCGCAACGACGATCAAGTACGGTGCCGGCCACCCCGGCGGCGTCCGGATACTCGGTCCGATCCACGGCGGGCTCTTCCTCGCGTACTGCGCGATAATGATCGCACTGGCCCGGAGTCGGCGCTGGCCGATGTCGAAGACGCTGCTGGCGCTGGGTGCCGCCGTCCTGCCCATCGCCCCGTACATCGTGGAACGCCGGTGGCTGCACGTCCCCGCCGCGGGTCACCCACCGACGCCGGCCGGCAGCTCGACCACATCCACGACAGCCCCGACGCCCGGTACCGCGCCCTGAGTTTAGTGGTCGATGCTCACCAAAGGCGACCAGCCGGACACCCATGGGCATGCGCGACACGCCGGGGCCGAATGCGTGGCAATGGGGCAGGTCCGTGCCACCGTCAGGGACGGTCCGAATGGGATGGGAGGGTCCGTGATGTCCACACGAACCCTCCCGACGTGGACGTGACCTGGGAGTGGTGTTCGGATGGAACATGTCCATGTGGGCGCCGACGGGTTAACCCAACGGGTGTGCCCCGAGTGCGGTGACATACGCGATTTCGAGCAACCGCCGTGTTCGGACGGGCACGGGGCGGAGTGTCCCGACCGGGCATGTGTCGAGTGCGGAACGGCGCTGTTCGTCGATCAACAGCAGGTCCCCGCCAGGCCGGGCCGGGCGTCGGTGGGGGTAGCACCGCGGTCCACCGGCCATCCGATCCCGCACCGGTCCCGCTATGTCGCCTGATCGGGTGTCAGGCGCGGGCAGGCGTATGCATGCCCGGTCTGCTGCCCGGTCTGCTCGCCCGGTCGCCCACGCTCTGTCGCGCGCCTGCGGTCCGGACGTCCTAACGTGACGTCCATGGGCGCATCGCTGTCTCCGGAGGGCGTGCCGACAGCCTTCGTGGCCGCTACAGCCGCACTACGGGACGCGTTGGGGCGGGTGCGGTCAGAGATTGCCGTACACGAGCTCCAAGCACCTACCAGGCTGGCGCCGTATGCGTTCGCCATCGCCGGTGGCCTGGTGTGCGACGGCGACGAGGCCGCCTCCGGGCGTCTGATCCTCCTCGTCGATCCGGTCGGGCACAGCGCCTGGGAAGGCACCGCACGGTTCGTCTGCTATGCCCGGGCGGCTGTCGATCCCGAGATCGCCGTGGACCCGTGCCTGCCCGAGGTCGCCTGGTCGTGGGTGCGCGAGGCGCTGGAAGCGAACCAGGCCGCCTACCGCGCGATGGGCGGCACCGTGACCATCACGAACTCGAGGCGGTTCGGCGTTCTCGCCACGGACGGCGACAGCTCGGATGTGGAGGTGCGCTGCTCGTGGTCGCCGGACTGGGCCGAGACGACCGGTGCCGCCGGTCGCCGTGGGTGGCGTCCGACGGAGGCCGTGGCCCAACTGCATGCCTTCGCGGACCTGCTCGCCGCCATGGCCGGTCTGCCACCGCGGGTCTGCGGAGTGGTGCCGCTGCCCACCCGCCGCGACTAGGAGCGCCCGGCAACGTGTGTCACGGGGTCACGGCTGGGAACAGTACCGACCGACGCAGAATTGTGATCATGGCGCTCATCATCTCACCATCGCAGGTCATAGTCGAGAACGCTCCGCGCCTGCATGGATGCCAACGGTAAAATTGATCACCCATCCCGGCACCAATCACGGGTCCACAGCGATTTGACCCGGCCTCGTCGGCCCGAGTGCCGTTCGCAGCAGCTACTTGAGACGTACCATCGCCGATCGTGACGTCGACGGTTCCGGACTCATCGCACCAGCAGGGCCACGATCCAGATGGCGGCGCCGAGCAGGCTCGACCGCTACTGGAGCCGTCCGAAGGCATCCCCTCGGTCGTCGTCGACGAGCCTTCGCTGCGCGCGGCCGCGGCGCGGCTGGCCGCCGGGACCGGTCCGGTGGCCTTCGACGCCGAACGGGCCTCGGGGTACCGGTACAGCCAACGGGCCTATCTGGTCCAGATCCGCCGCCGCGGATCTGGAACCCACCTCGTCGACCCGATCGCGGTGCCCGACCTGTCCTGCGTCCAGGACGCCGTCGGTACCGCCGAGTGGGTCCTGCACGCCGCCAACCAGGACCTGCCCTGCCTGGCCGAGATCGGCCTGCGGCCCACCACGCTGTTCGACACCGAGCTTGCCGGCCGGCTGCTGGGTTACGAGCGGGTAGGCCTTGGGATCATGGTCGAGAAGGTGCTGGGCTTCTCGCTCGAGAAGGGACATTCGGCGGCCGACTGGTCGACCAGGCCGTTACCGGAACCGTGGTTGCGCTATGCCGCGCTCGACGTCGAGCTGCTCATCGAGTTGCGCGACGCCCTGCACGGCGAGCTTGCGGCGCAGGACAAGCTGCGGTTCGCCCGCGAGGAGTTCGCCGCGATCGCCGCGGCTCCGCCCCGTGAGCCGCGGCCGGAACTGTGGCGGCGTACCAGCGGGATCCACCGGGTCCGCAACCGTCGCCAGCTCGCCGCGGTCCGCTCGATGTGGACGACCCGGGATCGGATCGCCCGCGAACGGGACATCGCTCCTGGACGGGTGCTTCCCGACAGCGCGATCATCGACGCGGTTCTGCGCAACCCCGCGGACGTCGAGGCCCTGACCCAGCTGTCGATCTTCTCCGGCCCGCGGCTGCGCCGAACCGCGCGGACCTGGTTCACCGCGCTACGGGAAGCCGCCGGGCTGCCCGAGGGCGCCCTGCCGCAGGCCGTCGCGGCCGGCGGCGACGGCCTGCCGCCGCCGAGTCGCTGGGCCGACCGTGATCCGGTGGCAGCCGCCCGCCTCGCCCGGGTCCGCGCCTGCCTGGGCGCCATCGCCACCGAGCGAACCATGCCGGTGGAGAACCTGTTGGAGCCGGCCCTCGCCCGCCGGCTCGCCTGGTCACCACCGGCGGCCCCGGCGGCGCCGGCGGAAGCTGAGATCGTCGCGGAGCTGCTGCGTGCCGGCGGCGCCCGGCCATGGCAGGTGGAGCTCACCGCCGGCCCGATCGCGAGCTGCCTGCCAGATCCACCGGAACTGCCAGATCCGCCGGAACGGGCCGAGCCGCCGGAACGGGCCGAGCCGCCAGAACTGCCAGAACCGCCGGCGGGACCAGCAGGGTTACCCATTGGTAACAACCTGCCGTAGGCTTCGGGGTGTCGGCGAGCACGTCGGCACCGGCTTTGTCCGGGTCCCCCGGTCAGGAGGCACAGGTGTTCCTAGCTGCCAGGGACTCCGTCCGCGACGTCGTGTTCGTCGACGGCGTCCGCACCCCCTTCGGCAAGGCGAAGGGGGTCTATTCCGAGACACGCGCGGACGATCTCATCGTCAGGGTCATCCGCGAACTGCTGCGGCGCAACCCGTCGCTGCCGGCCGACCGGATCGACGAGGTGGCGATCGCCGCCACCACCCAGATCGGCGATCAGGGCCTGACCATCGGCCGGGTCGCGGCGATCCTGTCCGGTCTGCCGCAGTCCGTACCCGGCTACGCCGTCGACCGGATGTGCGCCGGGGCGGTCACCGCGGTCACGACGACCGCGTCCGCGATCGCCGTCGGCGCCTACGACGTCGCGATCGCCGGCGGGGTCGAGCACATGGGCCGCCACCCGATGGGCGAAGCCGCCGACCCCAACCCCCGTTTCGTCTCCGAGCGGCTGGTCGACCTCTCCGCGCTGGTCATGGGGCAGACCGCGGAGAACGTGCACGACCGCTACCCGACGATCACAAAGGCGCGGGCGGACGCATACGCCCTCGCCTCCCAGCAGAAGGTGGCCAAGGCCTACGCGGACGGCCGGCTCCAACCCGATCTCGTTCCGGTAGCGGCCCGGCACGTCGACAGTGGCTGGGATCTCGTGACGAGCGACGAACCACCGCGCCCGGACACGACGCCCGCCGGACTCGCCGGCCTCAAGACCCCGTTCCGCCCCCACGGCCGGGTGACCGCAGGTAACGCGGCGGGCATCAACGACGGCGCGACCGGATGCATACTCGCCGCCGCGGACGTCGCCGGGGAACTCGGTCTCACCGCGAAGATGTCCCTGGTCGGCTTCGGCTTCGCCGGCGTCGAACCCCACGTGATGGGGGTCGGGCCGATCCCGTCCACCGAGAAGGCCCTGGCCCGTACCGGCCTGTCCATCGACGACATCGGGCTGTTCGAACTGAACGAGGCCTTCGCCGTCCAGGTACTGGCCTTCCTCGACCACTTCGGCATCGCGCAGGACGACCCGCGGGTGAACCCCTACGGCGGCGCGATCGCCCTGGGGCATCCGCTGGCCGCCAGCGGCGTACGGCTGATGACCCAGCTCGCCCACCAGTTCGCCGAGCGTCCCGACGTCCGTTACGGACTCACCGCCATGTGCGTCGGCCTCGGCATGGGCGCCACGACCATCTGGTCGAACCCGCATTTCAACGACACGGCGGACACGGCGGACACGGCGGACGCGGCTGGAGAGCCGAAAGGCGCGCGACGATCGTCAGATCGCGCGCCCGCAGGCCGCAGTCCCCGGAGCGCTAACGGGACGGGAGCGGCAACATGAGCTCGACCGACACGCCGACCCTCGATCATCCGGGCGAGGTGGTGACGCACGCCCACGTCCGTTACGTGCAGGTACCGGATGTCGCGGGGCCGATTGCGCTCATCACCCTTGACAACGGTATGGACCACACTCGGCCGTCGACCTTCGGCCCCGCCGGGCTGCGCAACCTGCTCGCCGCCGCGGCTGAGATCGAGGCGCACGCCCCGGCCGTGTCGGCCGTCGCCGTCACCGGCAAGCCGTTCGTCTTCCATGTCGGCGCAGACCTGTCCTTCCGGTCGTCGTTCACCGATCCGCGGGCAATCCGGCCTGCCATCCACGCGTTGAGCGAGCTCGGGCACACCGCGATGCGCCGGATCGGCGCGGGACGCCTGGCCGGCGCCAGGGTGCCCACCTTCGCGCTGATCAACGGCGCGGCCATGGGCGGCGGCCTGGAACTGGCGCTGCAC